>JAYTOQ010000488.1:0-4014 GCA_043747665.1 Polyangiaceae bacterium
TGAACGACTGCGTGCGGAAGCGCAACGTACGTTCGGCCTGACCGATGTTGCGCACGAAGAGCCCGACGAACGAGCCGAACAGCGCGTCGCCCGGGCCGATGCCCGTGGAGCCCGCGGGTCGTGTGACCCACTTCCTCATCTGCTCGACCATCTGCGCGTTGACCGGATTCACCTCCACGATGACGCCGAGGAGATGCGGCTTGCCGGCCGTCACCAGCGTTCGATCGGTGATGGGAAGCTTCCGCGCTTCGAAGCACTGACGGAGCACGCCGTCGATGTTGAGCGCGGCGGTGTCTCGCTCGCCGCCGGGGCCAGAGATCTTCAGGCGATAGACCTCCTCCCAGAGGTCGTAGGCGATGCGGCACGTGCGCGCCGCGAGCGCGACCGGCTCCGACTCGCCTTCACGCCAGAAATACGCGCGCATCACGATGACGTGCGGGAGGCCGTTGGAGAGCTTGTTCCTGAACGCCGCGTCGATCACGTCGACGTAGCTGAAGCTCGAGACGAGGAGGTCCGGCCCCTTGTCCTGCTTCTCCCACGAGAACGTCGCCTGGCGCGGCGCGAGCTGCGCCGGATTGGTCGGCGCCGCCGGCGCCTGGGCCTCGGCGACGGCCGGCGTCACCAGCATCGCCATCACGACCAGCAGAACGAAGAGGAGACGCGCCTTCATTGCGCGTCCGATCGGTTCGGGATGAACCCGATGAAGTTGGCGATGCCGAGCGAGAAGCCGCCGGCTGCCGTGTCCGCCTTCAGGCCGAAGTTGAAGGTGAGGTCGATCGGCACCTTCGAGAAGCCGTGATAGCCGCGCGCCGGGTTCGTGATGTCACGCCCGTTCGCGACGGCGTAGGCGCCGGTCGAGCCGAAGAGGTCGACGCCGTAGACGCTCTTCCTGCCGCGGTAGATCGGCACGCGGTATTCGAAGTTGAGGCGCGCTGCGTAATCGCCGTAGCGGACCTCCGCGATCGACGTATTCAGGAAATTCGGCGCCGCGCGACGGTCGAACGCGAGATCGAGCGCGCGATGCGGCCGGAGGTCGGTGTAGTCGCCGACGTAGAACTTCTCGTAGAGCGGGGCGTCGCCGAACACGCTGCCGAAGATTCCTTCGATCCGTAGGACGTGATCGAACGGCAAGGGCATCCAACGAGAAGCGCGAAGGACGAGCTTGGTATACGGATAATCGCTGCCGAGGGGCGTGAGCGAGGCCTCCGCGAGGGCGAGGACGTGCCAGCCGCGCGTGGGAAGAAACGGCTCGTCTCGCGTGTCGTGGACGAGCGTGGCGCTGACCGTCGACAGCAAGCTCGACCCTGGACGCAGGTAGAAGTTGATCGGCTCCACATCGAGCCCGCGCAGGTGGCTCGCCGCGCGTGGGAGCTGCGCGTCGATGGTCTCGATGCGGTAGTCGAAGAAGAGGCGTGTCGCGACGCTGCCCACCTCGTGACCGGCGCCCACCAGCCCGCCGAAGCGCTGGTACCCGACGACCGCGAAGTCCTGCGCCACCTTCTGCGTGGGGTCGTCGACGAGCACGTCGCGGTTGCCGAAGAAGTCCTTCGCGTTGTTGTAGAGGACCTGCGCTTCGGCGGTCCATGACGAGCGGAGGAAGTCGGAGTCGCTGATGCGCGTGCGGAGGGCGAGCTGGCGATCGGCGAGCGCAATGGCGCCGCCCAATGCGACGCCGGTGCCGGCGAGGTTCGTCTCCGAGACATCGATGCCGCCGTATGCCGTGAGCGGGCGCGCCTTGCCGTTCGGCTCGGCATCGGCGGAGAGGCCGAGCCAGAGATCGTTCACCACGATGGTGTTGCGCTCGGCGACGTCGACCTGGAGGATGACGTAGCCGCGCTTGGTGCCGCGGCGCAGAGAGAGCTGCACGTCGCGGAAGAAGCCGGTGCCGAGCAGACGGAAGCGCGTGAGGAGCAGCTCCTTGTCGTCGACGTCGAGCGTGTCACCGGGACGGAACGGTACGAAGCGCTGGATGACGCGACCGAGCGTCGACGTGTTGCCGCGGATCTCGATGCCTTCGAGGACGTAGCGGAGCCCGACGCGACCGGGTCCGCGGACAAGACCCGGTGAAGGCTCGGCGGGGCGGCCTTCGTCGGAGGTGGGCGGGCTGCTCGGCCGCGCGGGCCCGACGTCGGGCGGCGGCGGCGGTGGTGGCGTGCTCGGATCGCGGCCGACGTCGATGGGCGATTCCGGCTGCGGCTCGGTCGGTCCCTCGCCCCACGTCTTCAGCGGCTGCGCCTCCGCGACCACCGGCCACGCGAATGTGCGCGCGAAGGCGATGGCGAAGGCAAGAGCAGCGAGAGACGAGCGACGCACGACCGGCCGAGTGTAGCGGGTTCGTCCTTTTTGCTCAGACTTTGGCGTCCGCTTGCGCCTCGGGGCGCGCGGCGGCGACGAACAGCAGCGCGCTCGCCGCGGCCTCGGCGCGGACGACGCGCGGGAACGGCGTGAGATCGACGTTCACCCGGCGCGCCGCATAGATCTGCGGGACGAGGCACACGTCGGCCATCGTGAAGGCCTCACCGAACGCGAACGGCCCGGTCGCGGAGGCGAGCGCCTCGAAGGCGCCGAGCCCGCGGGTGATGAAGAATCGCATCCAGGCGCCGCGCTTCTCCTGATCGTCGCCGCCAACGCGGTCGAGCACGACGAGATTCTGGAGCGGCTGGATCCCGGCGTTGATGGTCTCGACGAGGGCGCGCACGCGCGCGCGCTCCTGCGGGGTCTTCGGAAGGAGCGGCGGCTCGGGGTAGAGCTCCTCGAGGAGCTCCATGATCGCGACCGACTCGACGTACGGAACGCCGTCCACGTGCAGCGTCGGGACGTGACCGATCGGGTTCTCCGCGAGGTACGCCTGCGTCTTCTGCTCGCCGGCGACGATGTTCACGTACTTCGACTCGTAGGCGAGCTTCTTGTAGCCGAGCGCGATGCGCACGCGGAACGAGCAGGAGGAGCGCCAGTAGGTGGAGACCGAGAGCTTCGCGGCCGATGACATGCGCGCGAGCTTATCGCGAGACGATGTGGCGTAGCGATGTGGCGTAGCGATGTGGCGTAGACGATGTGGCGTAGACGATGGCGTCCCCGGCAGGACTCGGAGGCGTCCACCCTCGTCAATCAAGGGCAAAACAGGGGTGGTTGCGCCGCCGTTGCTCCGGTTGAGGATCGCTCAAGTGCGCGGGACGACGTGCCGTCACCTCGGGTGGACCGAGCAGGTGGACCAACGGAAATCGCGCATCTGACGAGCGCCATCGCGTCCGCGTCCGCCGACAAGCAGTGGGACGTCGTGCGGGTCCTCGCTCGGCAGCTCGAAGCGCTCACGCGTGCGGCGGCGGGCGTCGTGGATCTCGATGCCGAGGCGCGCAAGCGCGGGCGCCGTTAGGCTGGCCACGATGCTGCCTGACATTCGCAAAATCCTGCAAGGGCTCGTCGCTGGGCCCATCGCCGATGAGGCCATCGCGGCCCGTGTCGCGAGCCAACTTCCCTCTCTCGACGTAGCAATGACCCCCGGGCAGATCGCGCAGCTGCGGGCCTTGGCTTGGCTGTACAACTCGGTCGAGGCCGCCGCCTGCGGCGTCATCCTCGGCGTGGACGCTACTTGCGCGGACGCGCCGGCGATCGACGAGGCGCGATTGGTCATGCGCGGCATGGCCTCCAAGGGTCAGCGCCGCTCCCACGTCTTGCAGTTGGTGGATAGCGTGCTGAAACTCGATCAGGCGATCTGGACGGATGCGAGCAGGGTCGTCGCGCTCTATGAGGTCATCAGAGACCAGCTGGCAAACGCCGACGACGCGTACTTCGACCTGAAACCCGAAACCATCCAGCGTGCATTTCTCGCGCGCACGAACCCGAGCGTTACGCGCGTTGCTGCCGACCTCAGCATCGCGGTGGGCGTCGAACCAAAGCAGCCCGACGAGACCCGCGCGGGGCACATCAAGCGCGTCGAAGCGTCGTTCAAGCAGGCCTGGAAGACCCTGAAGACAAACACTGAACGGACGTAACAAACACTGCTCCAATTGGGGA
>JAYTOQ010000489.1:0-3854 GCA_043747665.1 Polyangiaceae bacterium
GGCGATGGCGGTGGCGATGGCGGTGGCGACCGCCCTGTCGCTGGTGGCGCATGCCGCTGCCGCCAAGGATCCGACCCCCCCAATGTCGAGCGCGCCCGATGCGCACCGCGGGTTCCAGGGCGCTCTCCGCGCGGGGGTCTCGGTCCCGTTCGGCAGCGTCACCTCGACCACGGCGATGGCCGACGCGGTGAGCATCCAGGTGCCCATCATCGTCGACCTCGGCGTGAAGCCGATCGATCAGCTCTTCTTCGGCGTGTACTTCGGCGTAGCCCAAGGCGGCGCCGCGGGCGCCATCGCAGACGTGTGCGCGCATCTTGGCGTGAGCTGCAACGGCCTGAGCCTGCGGTTCGGTGCGCAGGTGCACTACGCATTTCGTCCCGCAGCGACGGTGAACCCCTGGGTCGGTCTCGGGATTGGCTACGAGGTCGCGCGCTCCGGTGGCACCAGCGGCAAGAACAGCATCGACAACACGCTCTCCGGCCTGGAGCTCGTGCATCTCATGGGCGGCGTCGACTTCCGCCTCGGGCGAGCGTTCGGTGTCGGTCCATTCATCGACTTCGCGCTCGGCCAGTACAGCACCGCCCGGACCAAGCAAGACGCCGGCGGTCGTGTCACCACGCGCGGCGGAGCTATCGACAACCCCGCGCTGCACGAGTGGCTCACGCTCGGCGTGCGCGGCGTCTTCTTCCCCTGAGCCTGCCACCGCGTCGGCCCCGGGGCCCTGCGATCAGGGCTCTATCGACAGCCTTGTGATGGCGCCCGCCTCGGTCACGCCGAGGAAGCTCGCGCCCGCGGACGTGCAGCACGGCGATGACTGCACCATGCCTGGTGGGGACGGCTCGAATGCCGCCGACCGCGCTCTTGTCGGTGACCTTTCCGCCGACCACGTGGCTGTCGTAGACCGTTTCGGCAAGCTGCTTGTCGCGCTGGAAGACGCGGACGACGAGCACGCCGTCGGTGAGGTACCCACGAGAAACGCGCTGTCGCCGACGCGCGCACGCGCGACGCCCAAGGTGTCGGTGATCTTCTCGGGCTGACAGCCGGTGGGTTTCCAGACCGCGATGGTGTCGTCGGAGACGACGTGCACGGCGGCTCCACCACAGCTGACGTCACCGCCGTCGACGACCGCAGGGTCGGTCTGGTCGTCGAAGCTCACAATGGTGCGCGGCAGCGCGCCCGCTGCGATGGCGCGAATGACGAGGACGCGGCTCGCGCCGATAGTGCACGCGTGCATCCAGTCGACGGCGCCCGGCAGCTTGAAGAGCGCCTGGCCCTTCTTCGGCGTGCCATCGCCGCGCGTGCGGACCTCGCCGGCCGTAGTGATCCAGTAGACACGCGACTTGAGCACCGCGAGCGAGCGCGCGTCGCCATTCCAGTCGGTGAGCTCGGCGTCCTCGGTCCGCAACTTGTCGCCCTCGAGCGCCATCACCTTGAAGGCGACGCCGGTGGGCTTCCGGCCACCTTCTACGTCGGAGCGGGCTGGTCGTCGAAGGACGCTTCCGCGGAAATGCGGTGCTCAGGGAGTGCAGACCCGATGGGACGTGGCGGCGCTGCGAAACGCGGCGCTGTCGACGGCCGGGCACTTCGTGCGAATGCGGTCCTTCAGTACCGTGATCTCGTCGGACGAGAGCGCCATGGGATCGAACACGATGGGGAACGCCCCGCCATCCGCGCATCGAGCGCGGCGAGCTTGTTCTCGTCGCGACCGGTCTTCCAGATCGACTCGAAGTTCGCCTCGAAGGCAGCGATGAGCCTCGCGTGCGTCGGAGCCTCGAGGAGCAGCTCGTTCTCGAAGGTGCCGTGCTCGGAGTTGTCGGAGAGGTTGTAGCTGCCCGTATATAGCTTCGAGCCGTCGACGACCATGTACTTGGAGTGCATCTGCGGCGCATACGAGGCGTCCCAGCGATACGCGTAGAGCTTGTAGCGAACGTCGACGCCGGAGCTGCCGACCTGGTAGCCGAAGAGGAAATCGTTGTTGAGGCAGTCACGCTTCTTCGCCTCGGAGGTGCCCGCCGTCGTGAGGCAGGTCTGCACCTTCGCGAGCTGCACGTCCTGGGTGCCGGCCGCGATGAACTCCTGCCCGTCGAGATAGACGCGCACGTCGAGCGCCGGCGTCGCCTTCTTCTTCGCGATGAGCGCCTCTGCTACTTCGCGAGAGCGGAGGTGCGTCGATGCGAGATGGATCGATTTCGTGGCGCCGTTGATGCCGGCGACGAGCGCGTCGGCGACGGTGTTGGTCGGCGTGACGGAGAACGTCGTGTCCTTGACCGTGAAGTTCGCGGACGTGAAGAGCGCGCTCGTGTGCGCGGTGTCCGGGATCGCGGCGTCCTGGATGTTCGACGTCGAGAGCTCGTAGAGAAAGTCCTTGCCCACGAAGTCCTTCGAATGCGCCCACATCGTGTCGAAGTCGCGCTGGAAGCGCAGCACGAGCTCGGGCTGCTTCTGGAAGATGATGGTGTTCTCGTCGAACGTGCTGGCCGCGCTATGTAGCGAACGTCGACGCCGTTCGCCTCGAGCTTGCCGCTCGTCGACGTGGCGAGCGATGCCGCGGGAAGATGGGAATCCGTCGAGCCTTGGTCGTACAAGAAGCGAACCTTCACGCCGCGCACGACGGCGCGAGCGAGCGCTTCTCCGATGGCGGCATCGCGATAGGAGTAGATGGCGATGTCGATGGTCTTCTTCGCGCCGTCGATCTCCTTGGCAAGCCGGACGAGGTGGCTCGCTTCCGCAGGAGCGGGCGAGAAGATGATGTCGCTGTGCTCGGTGAGATACTGCTCGTCATCCGTGACGCCGTCACCGGTCTCGGAGGTGCACGCGACACTGCACGCCACGGCGGCAGACAAGAGGAGGAGAGGAAGGGCTCGAGCCGAGGGGAGGCGCATCGTGGGCTGCGTTGACATGGATCGCTCACGATTCAACAGGAAGCTTGCTCGATGATGGACCAAGATGACGCGATGACGAAGAGCGCAAACGAACGCCTCGCCCTCGTGACCGGCGCCACCCGTGGGATCGGTCTCGCCATCGCGCAGGAGCTCGCACGGCAAGGCCTTCGCGTCATCGTCGCGGGGCGCGACGCACCGCTTGGCGTCAAGGTGGCCGGCGAGCTCGGCGGACGCGCGTGCTTCCAGATGCTCGACGTCACGGACGACGGGAGCATCGCCGCGATCGCTGCATCGCTCCAGGGTGCGGGTGGGCTCGACGTCCTCGTCAACAACGCCGGCGCGAGCTTCGACGGATTCGACGCCTCGGTGGCCCGCCGCACGCTCGACGTGAACTTCGCCGGGATGATGCGACTCACCGATCGCCTGCTCCCGTTGCTGCACCGGGACGCGCGCATCGTCATGGTGTCGAGCGGGATGGGCGACGTCTCGATCCTCGGCGCAGCGCTTAGTGCGGAGGTGATGAAGCCGCAGCTCGATCGCGCGCAGCTCGCCGCGTTCAGCGATCGCTTCGTCGCCGACGTCGCTGCCGGAACGCACACCAAGAGCGGCTGGCCGTCGAATGCGTATCGCGTTTCGAAGATCGCCATGAATGCGTACGTGCGCATCCTCGGACGCGAGCTCCTCGACGATCCGCGCAAGATCCTGGTGAACGCCGCATGCCCTGGCTGGGTACGCACCGCGATGGGCGGCTCGAGCGCACCGCGCTCACCCGAGGAGGGCGCAAAGACGCCGGCTTGGCTCGCGCTCCTGCCCATCGGTGACGCTCGTAGCGGCGGGCTCTACCGCGACGAGCAGGCGATCGACTGGTAGCTCGATGGTTGGCTTCGTGGCGAGGTGCGCGACCGTTGCATTGTTGACGCGTGAGCTCCTGAAACGCGACGCGTCGCGATCACGGCGAAGCCGGTAAACACC
>JAYTOQ010000490.1:0-3820 GCA_043747665.1 Polyangiaceae bacterium
GCGCGATGCCGGAGGCGAAGCCGATCACGATGCGAGGCGCCTCCGAGGCGTGGGACGCACACGGCGCCGGCGCGCTCACCGCGGACGGCGTCTTGCTCAGCGGCCCGAAGCCGCTCGTCGAGCGAGCTCTCCGTGGCACTGGCAGTGGCGCCAGCCTGGCGACGGTCACGCTCGGCGACGGCGAATACGTCGCGTGGACCGCGAAGATTTTCGACAACGCTTCGCCGATGACCGGCTCGCTGACCGCGACCGATGCGCGCTTCCGCATCGGAGTCGAGGCCGAGGTGCCCGACGACGAGCTCGCGAAAAGGATCGAGAGCGAGCTATCGCCGGCCGCCGTCAAGAGGATGCTGCCGGGGACCAACGCGAAGCCGGACGAGGCCGCGGCGCTCGCGCGTCTCACGAACGGAGTCTCGGTGAAGCGCGACGGCCGACACCTCGCGGGCGCCTTCGAGCTCCGCGAGCCGGCGGCGCAGCAGGCGCGCGATCTCGGGATGGCCGCGGCGCTCGCGGTCTACGGGCTCCGCCGCTACATCGTGAACGCGAAGGCCGCCGAGGCCAGGATTTCGGTGGGTCAGATCGCCAAGGACGTCGTCGCCGAGTGGGAAGGGGAGTCGACGCTGCCCGGGACGCCACGGGCGAAGAAGAAGCTCGTTTCGTACGGACCCGTGCCGAAGACCGTGCCGAAGGGCGTCAGGTATCAGTCGAGCCCCGCCGACTGGAAGCCCTGGGCTCCGCTCCGCTTCGAGTTCTCCGTGCCACAGTACTACCAGTACGAGATCAAGGCCGCGAAGAACGGCGAGAGCGCCGAGATCATCGCGCGCGGCGACCTCAATGGCGACGGCAAGACCTCGCAGTTCAAGCTCTCGATCGAGGTCGACCGCACGACGCAGTCGCTTCGCGTCTCACCCGCCATCGCCGAGACCGACCCCGAGGAGTAGGCGGCCCCGCGCGACTTCCTCTCGCCTTCGGCCGGCGTCGAGGTTAGAGATTTCGGGCCATGGCCGCCGTCGAGAAAAACCCGATCACCCCCGAAGGCGCCCAGAAGCTGCGCGACGAGCTGCATCATCGCAAGACGACCGAGCGAAACCTCGTCTCGAAGATGATCGGCGTGGCGCGCGAGCACGGCGATCTCAAGGAGAACGCCGAATATCACGCAGCGCGCGAGCGCGGCGGCTTCAACGAAGGGCGCATCAAGGAGCTCGAGGACAAGATCGGCCGCGCCGAGGTCATCGATCCCGCCAAGCTCGAAGGCACCAGCAAGGTTGCTTTCGGCGCGACCGTGAAGCTGATGAACACCGAGACCGAGGAAGAGGTCACCTACCGCATCGTCGGCGCCGACGAGTGCGACATCAACGCGGGCTCGGTCAGCATCACGAGCCCGCTCGCGCGCTCGCTGATCGGCAAGGAGGTCGGCGACGAGGCCAAGACCCGCACGCCCGCCGGAGAGCGCGTCTTCGAGATCCTCGAGGTCGTCTTCAAGTAGATGCCGTTCGCGCCGCTCCTGCGGATGGCGCGGGCTTGGCTCGGAGCGCCGGAGTCCCGCACGCCGGCGCAGCTGGAGGCGCTCGTGACCGCGGGCAGGGAAGCGAGCCCCGCGGTGCCCGAGGACCGCCGCGCCGACTGGGAAAAGCTCCTCGGAGGCCTCTCGCGCCTCTCGCGCCTCTCGCACGACGATGCGCAGGAGGACGCGAAGACGGTGGCGCGCGTCGAGGGTTACGTGCGCGCGTGCACGCTCTTCAAGAAGAAGCAGCGCGCCGCGGCCGCTCGCGAAGCGCGCGCCGCGCGCCCGCCGAAGCCTCCCGTGAAGGCAACGCCCTTCGACCCTGTCGATCGCCTGCCGGGATTCGGACCCACAGCACGCATCGCGCTCGAGGAGCACGGGCTGCGGACGGTGACCGATCTCGTGTGGCTCGCGCCTGCCGCGTGGGACGATCTTCGCGAGCCGGTTCCTCTGGCGAGCGCGGTGGAGGCAGCGCGTGGCACCTACGAGGCGACGGGCGGCGCGCTGCGACCGGCGCGGGTCGTCGTGTCGGCGATCGTAAAGAGCAGCGGCGTCGTGCCGATTCGCGGCCGCCGTGCGGTACGTGTCGTGCTCCAGGACGAAAGCGACACCAAGTGTACACTACACGCTTTCTGGTTCTTCATGGCGCACGGGGTGCTGGCCTCCGCGAAGCCCGGCGCGAAGGTCATCGTCGTCGGCCGCATCAAGGCCGAGCCCCGGAAGCCGGCGCGCATGGCGCATCCCGAGGTCTTCGCCGACGTGCCCGAGACGCGCATCGTGCGCGCTCGCTACCCGCGCCTCGGGCCGCCCGAGGTCACGATGCGAAAGGCGATCCTGCACGCGCTCGCGAACGGCGTCGCGCCGGATCCCGTGCCCGCGCGCGTGGCGAAGCGCGAGGCGATGCCGGACGTGGCGACCGTGCTCCTCGAGATCCACGCCGCGACGTGCCTGCCCGCGAGCGACGCTGCGCGGCGGGGCTTCGTGGAGCGCCTCGCGTGGACCGAGGCGTTCACACGCGCGTGGGAGCGCATCGCCGCGGACCAGAAGCAAGGCACAGGCGGCGCGCCGGTGCTCCCGCGACGCCCCGACCTCGTTCGGGCGCTCGAACGCGAGCTGGGCTTCGCGTTCACCAAGGGGCAGCGCGAGGCCATCGACGTCGTCGGCAAGGACCTCGAGGAGCCACGGCCCATGCGGCGGCTCCTCCTCGGTGACGTCGGCACCGGAAAGACCGCCGTGGCGCTGGCGGCCGCTGCGCAGTGCGTCGCCGCGGGATTCCAGGTGGCGATCCTCGCGCCGACCAGCGTGCTCGCCGAGCAGTATGTCGAGGCCGTGCGGCCTCTCGAGCGCGCGCTCAACCTGCGCGTGGCGTTCGTCGCGGCCGGCACGCCGGCGCCGGCACGTCGGAGCGCCGAGGAGGCCATCCGCTCCGGCGCAGCGCACGTCGCGATCGGGACGCACGCGCTCCTCGGCGAGAACGTCTCGATACCGAAGCTCGGGCTCGTGGTGGTCGACGAGCAGCAGCGGCTCGGCGTGGCGCAGCGGCTCGCGCTCGTGCGCAAAGGGGGAGTCGGGATGGCGCAGAGGCCGCATCTCCTCACGCTGAGCGCGACGCCCATCCCGCGTACGCTGGCGCTCGCGTTGCGCGGCGAGCTCGCGACGACGACGCTGCGCGAGCGTCCTGCGGGAAGACTGCCCGTCGTCACCGAGCTCGCCGGCGCCTCCAAGATCGAGAGCGTGATCGCACGCGTCGAGCAGGCCTGCGCGCGCGGGGAGCGGGTCTTCTGGATCGTCCCGCGCATCGAGGCCGACCCCGACGACGAGGACGACGACGATCCCCTGGCCACCGCGGTGGAGCGCCGCGAGCTCCTCGCCGTCGCGCTCTCCGACACCAAGCGCAACGTGATGCTGCTGCACGGAGGCATGTCGGCGGTCGACAAGCGCGAGACCATGCAGGCGTTCCGTCGCGGCATCGCCGACGTGCTCGTGGGTACCACCGTGGTCGAGGTCGGCGTCGACGTGCCGGACGCGACGCTCATCGTGGTCGAGGACGCGCAGCGCTTCGGCCTCGCGCAGCTCCATCAGCTGCGTGGTCGCGTGGGACGCGGGGCGCGGCCCGGAGAGTGCATCCTCCTGCACGGCGAGCCGCTCGAGGGCTTCGCGAAGGCCCGCCTCACGGCGCTCACCGAGCTGTCGACCGGCGAGGAGGTGGCGCGCGCGGACCTCGAGCTGCGCGGGCCGGGAGACCTCGGCGGAACGAGGCAGCACGGCGCCGAAGACGAGCTGCTCTATCTCACAGCCGGGACCACGTACCCGTGG
>JAYTOQ010000491.1:0-5173 GCA_043747665.1 Polyangiaceae bacterium
GACGGACGCTACGAGTAGCTTCGCCGCCCGCGATCGCAGCCTGGCCGCGGACGCAACGGCAGCGGACGGAGCGCTCGACGCGTCCGGAGCGGCATAGACGTGGTCGAGCGTGCCGGGGTGAGGGTGCGTCATCGTCCCATCGAACGCTCGAGCCCTGAAAAAGTTTCCGCCGGCCGCGTCCCTCGTCCGTTTTCCCCCACCGCCACCTACGTACGATCAGGGCTTCACGAACTTGTCCGCGTCGGCGGCGAGCCTGAAACCCGCGAGCGCGACCTCGTTGCGCGACCTGCGCCTCGTCGATGCGATGATGCGTCTGCACCTCGGCCGTGCCGGTCCCGGGACGACCGCTGTCGAGGATGATGAACATGCCTTCCGAGCTTCACCGCTCCGTCAACGCTCGCGACGCTCGAAGTTACGGTGGTTTCCGGCCAGGAAACGGCGTTCGACGGCGCATCCCGCTGCGGCCCTGGCGCGCAGGCCTCTCACGTGGGATCCTGGGATGCGTGGAGAGCGGGGTCAGTTTCTTGATTGCTGAGGACGACGAGCTCGTCGGCCGCATCCTCGTGCGTACTTTGTCGGAGCACGGTCGCACGGAGCTGGTGACCACCGTCGAGGGCGCGCGGACCGCGCTGAAGACCAGGTCATTCAGCGCGGTGGTCGTCGACGTCGGTCTGCCCGACGGGAGCGGCCTCGATCTCATCGCCGATGCGCGCTCGCGCGACCCGCTGGTCGCGGCGCTCGTGGTGTCCGGTGGGGTCGATGAACGGCGGCTCGCCGAGGCGCATCATCTCGGCGCACACTACCTGCTGAAGCCGGTCGACACGCGTGAGCTCGGGCTCTTCGCCGTGCGCATGCGGGCGAAGCTCCGCCAGCGAGACGCGAAGATCGTCGCGGTCGTCGAGCGTTGGGCGCTCGAATACGATCTCACGCCCGCCGAGGCCGACGTCCTCGAGCTCGCGGCGCAAGGCGCTGCGCGATCCCGGCTCGCCGAGCTGCGCGGCGTCGCTGCCAGCACGGTGAAGAAGCAGGTGCAGGTCATCCTCACGAAGACTGGTGACACGTCGCTCGAGGCGACCGTCAGCCGATTGCTGCGCGCCATCGTCGACGAAGGCTGACGGTCGATCACGGGTCGTCGGGCTCGTCTACGTCGCCTCCGTAGATCGCGGCGATGAGCGCGGCCTTCTGCGCGAGCTCGGCGCGAAGGCGCGCCGGCTCGACCACGACGATGGCGTCGGCGAAGCCGAAGAGCCAGCGTCGTAGCGCGCAGGCATCCGGCACGCGCGCGCGCACCACGCTGACGTCTCGCGTGACGCTGCTCGCGGCCGCGACGTGGACGTCCCTCGCCTGCCCCTCGGGTCCGCGCAGCCCCTCGCTCACCGCCTTGACGGCAGCGGAACGGACGTGGAGGACGAGCTCGATCTCCGGCGCCCCATGAAGCCCGCCAGGAAGCGCGGGGATGGCGCAGAGGAGCTCGGCGTCATCGGACCAGCGCCACCCATAGGGCTTGCTGCGCTCGTCCGACACGATCGGGAACACGCCGGCGAGCTCGACGAGATCACGCTGGATGGTGCGGCGGTGGACGTCGAAACCGCGCCCGCGCAGGCGCTCCGCCAGCGTTGCGGTGTCGATTCGACGCGGTCCTTTCGGAAGAAGCGTGAGGAGGTGCCACTGGCGAACGATCGTCGATCCCACGCTCAGGTCTTGCGCTTCGCCGTGTGCCCATCGTTCCGTAGACGATGGACGCGACTGGCCGGACGTTCAGCCGGAGCGGCCGCCACGGTCTGCCGGCGTGACCACTGGCCACGGCCACCCCGAAAACTGTCCGGGCCACCCCTGCGCTCGCGCAAGTGAGCGCAATCGTTAGTGGGGAGTGCTGGCACGTGCATCGCTGGTGTGTCCTGCCATGTCCACGACCCCCACCACACCCGTTCTCGCTCCTCCTCTTCCTTCGATGGCGCCTTCCTCGCCACTGCCGCCACTGCCGCCACTGCCGCCACTGCCGCCACTGCCGCCACTGCGCCCGTCCATCGCCGATCGGGTGGCGCGCGCGTTCCCTCCGCTCGCGTGCGTGCGTGGCTATCGCTACTTCGCGAAGGGTCGCGTCGATCTCAAGGGCATGTCGGCCGCCGGCCTCGACGCCGAGGTGAAAGGCCAGCGTATTCAGCACGTGAGGTTGCGCGTCGGGGACGGTCGCCTCGCGTCCGGCTGCACCTGCGCTCCGAAGGTCCTCGGTCCGGCGGCGTGCCGTCATGTCTGGGCCACGCTCCTCGAGATCGATCGGCAAGGTGCGCTCGACGGTCTTCGAGGCAGCCAGCGCGCGCTCGCCCTCTCCGCGCTCGATGCGCCGCTGCCGAAGCGAAAGCGCGCGACAGGCGACGACGCTGCGCCCGCGAAGTCGACGAGGACCACGAAACCGGCCAAGGAAACCAAGCCCACGAAGGAGGCCAAGCCGACCACGAAACCGAAGCCGCGAGGTCGCGCGCGAGGGCGTACGTGAGGCCGCACGGCGCGTTGCCGCCCAAAGCGGTCCTTCGGAACCTCCGCCGCGCGCTCGTGGTGATGCCGTCGAGCGCCTGGTGCATCACAGCGGAGTCACCTCGACGCAGCTCACCGCGCTCTGGCACGCCTGTCGCGATGTAGGTCGCCACGATCATGATGCGCCGCCCGACCCGATCGAAGAGCGGTCCGAGCACGCAAAGCCCGAGCAGATTCCCGAACGCGAAAGGAAGGAGGAGGTAGAGACCGATGTCGTCCGGCGGAACCCCATAGAAGCGCCCGAGCACGAGCGCGTCGGAAGCACCTTCGGGTCGAGCAGGACGACCGTTGATACGGCGTTCGCGCCGCGGCCAGGTGAAAAGTGCCCCACCGGAGTGCCCCGCCCCAAGCCTGCGAGTCGTTCTTGCATGCAATTACGCTGCGGCGGCGGCGCGGCGACGCGGCGCGTGATTTGCTGCGTGCGGCGGCATGAAGAGGTTCCTGCGCGCCATGCTCGCGTTTGCCGCCGGTGGAGCGGTGCTCCTCGTGCTGGAGTCGATCGGCCGCCGGAAGGGCGGCCATGCCGGTGCGGGCGCTCGCGCGCTCCTCGCGAGAGTGCGGCCGAAGCCCGTGACCGACCACACCGTCGAGGCGCGCGTCCGGAAGAGGCTTGCGCGCACTGCGTCCGATCCCGCGGCGATCATCGTCTCGATCGAGCACGGCTGTGCGGACCTCCGCGGACCCGTCGAGACCCGGGAGCGCGCCCGGATCGTCCGCGCCGTGGCCACCGTTCCAGGCGTCGATTCCGTGCTCGACCTGATGACCGAGCCCGTCGTCGTTCGCACGCGGTCCGGTCCTCGCCCGCCGGCGTGAGCGCGATGCCCCGTTCTGGTACGCTCGGGGCGGTGCAGAGTTCGACTACCCTCGGAACCGGTTGGTACGGAGCTTACGGAGGCCGCTACGTCTCCGAGACGCTCATCCACGCGCTCGACGAGCTCACGGCCGCGATCGATCAGATCGTAGCGCTGCCGGCGTTCGACGCCGAGCTTAAGAGCCTGCTCGCTCACTACGTCGGGAGGCCGACGCCACTGACGGAGGCCCTGCGGCTCGCGAGCGCGCTCGATCCCGGCGGCAAGGCGATCGGTCGCCTGTTCCTGAAGCGCGAGGACCTCTGTCATACGGGCGCGCACAAGATCAACAACGCGCTCGGCCAGGTCCTGCTCGCGACGAAGATGGGCAAGACGCGCATCATCGCGGAGACGGGCGCCGGTCAGCATGGCGTCGCCACTGCCACGGCATGCGCGCTGTTCGGCCTCCCGTGCGAGGTCTACATGGGCGAGGAGGACGTGAGGCGACAGGCGCCGAACGTCGGGCGCATGAAGCTCCTCGGCGCCAAGGTCATTCCGGTGGTCTCGGGCTCGCGCACGTTGAAGGACGCCATGAACGAGGCGCTCCGTGACTGGGTCACCAACGTCGGCACCACTCATTACTGCATCGGTAGCGCCGCCGGCCCGCATCCGTATCCCGAGCTCGTCGCACGGTTCCAGAGCGTGATCGGCGAGGAGTCGCGGGTGCAGATGCTCGAGCGCACCGGCAACCTCCCCGACGCGGCGGTCGCGTGTGTCGGTGGCGGCTCCAACGCCATCGGCATCTTCCGCGGCTTCCTCGCCGATCCGACCGTGCGGCTCTATGGCATCGAGGCGGCCGGTCACGGTGTCCCCAGCGGCAAGCACGCCGCCACGCTCACCGCCGGACGCGTCGGAGTTCTCCACGGCTCGAAGAGCTACGTGCTCTGCGACGAGCACGGGCAGATCCAGGAGGCGCACTCGATCAGCGCAGGCCTCGACTATCCCGGCGTCGGGCCGGAGCACTCGTTCCTCAAGGACGCGAAGCGCGCGCGATACCTCTCGGCCACCGACGACGAGGCCCTTTCGGCCGCCGCAATCGTGGCGCGGACCGAGGGCATCCTCCCCGCGCTCGAGACCTCGCACGCGTTCGCCAAGGTAGCAGCCATCGCGGCGGAGCTCGCGGCCGAGCTAACGCGGCCGGCCTCGATCGTGGTCTGTCTCTCGGGCCGCGGCGACAAGGACCTCGAGACCCTCCTCGCGAGGCTCCTCTAGGTGGGGCGTATCGACGAGGTCCTCGAGAAGCGATCGCAGAACGCCGACCCCGCGCATCGGAAGGCGCTGGTGACGTATCTCTGCTGCGGCGACCCCGACGAGGCGGGATCGATCGACCTCGCCGTGGCGTGCGCCGAGGCGGGCGCGGACATCCTCGAGCTCGGCATGCCGTTCAGCGATCCCACGGCGGATGGTCCGGCCATCGCCCGCGCGAGCCAGCGTGCGCTGAAGAACGGCGGCGGTCTCGATGCCACGCTCCGCGTCGCGCGTGCCGTGCGCGCGCGATGCGGAGCGCCCATCGTGCTCTTCGGCTACTACAACCCGCTCTTCGTCCGTGGCGAGGAGCGCGTCGTCGAGCTCGCGGCCGAGGCCGGTGTCGATGCGTTTCTCGTGGTGGACCTGCCCATCGACGAGTCGCTCTCGCTGCGCACGCTCGCCGCGAAGCGCGGTCTCGGCGTGATTCCACTCGTCGCCCCGACGAGCAGGCCGGAACGCATCACGAGGATCGCGGAGGTGGCGAAGCAGTCGCCGGTACCCTTCGTCTACTACGTGTCGATGATGGGCGTGACCGGTGGCGC
>JAYTOQ010000492.1:0-3291 GCA_043747665.1 Polyangiaceae bacterium
GATGCGACGAGCCTCATGCTCGACTTCCTGATGAAGCCGGACAAGTCGGCGCTCGACATCCCGGACGACGCGCTCCGCGAGCTCATGGCGAGCGGCATGAACATGGGGGACATCCAGAGCGTCCCGCACATCCTGCGATCGACGTTGATCGCGCCGTACATGGAGGGCCTCGGCTTCGTCCACAGGCTGCGTCGCAAGGGCGACTGGAAGGCCGTGAACGCCGCCTGGGATCGGCCGCCGACCACCACAGAGCAGATCCTCCACGTCGAGAAGTGGGAGTCGAACGAGGCGCCGCTCACCGTTCCTGCGCCCACCGCCAGCGCGCTCGGCGAGGGCTGGAAGAAGGACGACGAGGACACGTTCGGCGAGCTCGGCTTCGCGCTCTCGTTCGCGGAATGGATGGACGTCGAGGAGGCCCGCAAGGCGGCGGCGGGTTGGGGCGGCGATCGCACGACGGTGTTCTCGAAGGGCGATCAGATCGCGTATGCGGTGCACTCCCGCTACGACGCAGGCACGCCCAAGGCCGATGCCTTCGCGGAGCGCGCGTTCGCGAAGCTCGTTCCTGGTCTCAAGAAGACGCTCGCGACCAAGCCCGCCATCAGCGATTCATCGACGATCTGCTTCGAACGCAAGGAGCTCGGGCCGCTGCTTTTCCTGCGCAAGGAGCGTGATTTCGTGATGATCACGGGACCGGCGCGCGTCGCGAACGCGGCGTGGGCGTCGACGAGCACGTGCGCGCTTGCAAAGAAGTGGGCCGACGAGGTGGCCGCGCAGAAGTGAGCGTCAGGCGGTGCGCGCGGAGGCTTCGCGGAGCATCTGGAGGCCGACGTAGGCGGCGAGCGTCTGGATCCAGAGGCGATCGCCCTTGAAATTGCGCTCCTTCACCTCGGTGCCGTTCGCGGTCGCGATGGCGAGGTAGACCAGGCCGACCGGCTTCGCGTCGCTGCCGCCTGCGGGGCCGGCGATGCCGGTGATGGCGAGCGCGACGTCCGCCCCGGAGACCCGCCGCGCGCCCTCGGCCATGCGGCACGCGCACTCGGGGCTGACCGCGCCGTGCCCACGCAGCACGTCCTCGTCGACGCCGAGCACCGACTGCTTCGCGGAGTTCGCGTACGTGACGGCATCGAGGAGCAGGTAGTCGCTGGCTCCCGGCTCCTTCGTGATCATGTGACCGACCAGGCCGCCCGTGCACGACTCGGCGATGGCGAGCGTCCAGCCGCGCGTGCGCAGCGTGCGACCGACGACACCGGCAAACGTGTCCTCACCTTCGCCGTAGACGATGTCGCCGAGACGTGTGCGGACCTCGTGCGCCGCGCGCTCCGCGAGATCGCGCACGATGGCTTGGGGATCGGCGGGGGCCGGAGCTCCGGGTCGACGTGACGCGGGGCCGGGAGCGCGCGCGAGGATCTTCACCTCGATCTCGGGGAAGTGCGCGCGGTAGCCGATGGTCACGCCGGGGAAGTCGTCCTCGACGCCCGCGAGCTTCTCGCCGACCACGCTCTCGGGGACACCGAACGTGCGGAGGCGGATCTGGTGGCTGTCGTTGGGAGCGATGTCGCGGATGCGCGGGATCACCTGCTCGTCGAACATGCGCTTCATCTCGTGCGGGACGCCCGGCATGAAGAACGCGCGCGCGCCGCGGAAGGCCACCTCGAAGCCTGGCGCGGTACCGATGGGATTCGCGAGCACGTTCGCGCCCTCGGGAAAATCGGCCTGCTTCGCGTTGGAGTCGGACATCGGTCGCCCGAGCCGCTCGAAGCGGCGACGGATGTGATCGAGCGAGCCCTCGTCGCGAACGACCGGCACGCCGAGCGCAGCGGCGACCGACGCGGTGGTGAGGTCGTCGGTGGTCGGACCGAGGCCACCCGTGCACACGATGACCTGCGCGAACGACGCGAGCCGCTCGAGCGCCTGGATGATGCGTCCGCGATCGTCGTCGACGACGTCGTGCTCGACGACCTCGAAGCCGAGATCGGTGAGGCCGGCGGACAGCCACGCGGCGTTCGAGTTCACGAGCTCGCCGCGGGTGAGCTCCGTGCCGATGGATAGAACGGCGCACGTCATGGGGAAAGCGAGTCTACGGCGTGGGAACGTCGTACGCGCAGCGGAATCCGATGGTGGCCTCCTGCGAGGAAGTCCGGACCTCACGGCGAACCCACGTACGCAGCTCGGTCGCGAGGTCGGTGTCGTAGGAGCCGCCGCGCACGACGCCGAGACAGAGGACAGCATCGGTGTCGCACGGCGTCGAGGTCTCGACCCACTCCGCGACATTTCCCGCGAGATCCTGGATGCCGAGGGGCGTGGCCCCGTCGGGATGGGCGCCCGCGGTGTCCGGTCCCGTCGCGCCGTTCGCGCACGGCCCGCGCGTCAGGCCCCAGGCGGCGCGCCGGCAGACGGCGCCGGTATCTCCCCACGGATAGCGACGCGGCTTGTCGCCGGCCGCCGCGACGATCCACTCGTCCTCGGTGGGAAGACGTCCGCCGTGCGCGCGGCAGATGGCGCGTGCCTCGTCGAGCGTCACATACGACGCGGCGCGACCGACATCGCGTCCGCCGAGCCTCGTCACGACGTCGGGAGGACATGTCGGACAGCGGACGCGACCGATCGACACCTCGAAGCGATCGATGTCGAAGGGCCCGGCCTTCACGGTGCGCGGCTTCACGCGGCCCTCGGCCTCCCAGTCGGACGGACCGATGAGCACGGACGTGGCCGGAATGCGGACGACGCTCCGCTCCGGCGTATCGCAGCCGCGCTCCGTCGCGACGAGCGGCGCGGGGCACGACGGCAGCGGCGAGGCCGGCGAGGCCGGCGAGGGGGCAGGTGTGATCGCGCCGACGGCTACCGCGCAGAGACCGTCGCCGAGCTTCGCGAGCGGCTCCGGCGTCGGGCAGCAGCGCGCGGCGCGACGGAAGAACCCTTCGCCGCAGGGCATGTCGTCCGCGGACGAGGGCGGCGCGCCGCCGGGGGCAGAGCGCATCGCGCGCTTCACGACGGCGTTGCCGACGAGCGCCATCGCGACGAGGACCGAGACGATGACGATCTTCGAGGCGAGGCGCTTCACGCGAGCGGAGCGGGCGGCGCGACGCTCACCGTGAGCTCGCCGATCTTCTCGATCGCCACGGTGACCTTGTTCCCCGGCGCGAGCGGACCGACGCCCTCCGGCGTTCCGGTGAGGATGACGTCGCCGGCCTCCAGCGTGAAGGCGCGGCTCACGTACGCGACGAGCGCGGGCACGTCGAACATCATCTGCGACGTGCGTCCGTTCTGCCGGAGCTGGCCGTCCACCGTGCA
>JAYTOQ010000493.1:0-11717 GCA_043747665.1 Polyangiaceae bacterium
CCGCGCCCATCCGCTCGTCCGCCGCCGCGATCGCGATTCGACCGGGCGACGGCGTTCGTCCGATCATGGGCCTGGGATCGTCGCCCGATCTGCTCGTTCCGCCGCCTCCGCACTCGTCGGCCCGGGCGCTCGGTGACATGCGCGCGCCGATGACGTCGTCACCGGACATGGGCAGCGCCGCCGAGGTCGGCAGCCTCGCGCCGCGTCCCGCCGGGCTCGCCGGGCTCGCCGGGCTCGAGCCGCGGCAGAAGGTAATGCTCGCGGTCGGCGCGCCGCTCCTCGTGGCGCTCACAGTCGCGTTCGCGATCATCGCTGGCGGACCGCGCGATCCACGTCCTTCTCCGGAGACGGCGAGGCCTCTCCGCGACGCCGCGGCGCCGGCGAGATCCGCGGCCGCGGTTCCGGAGGCGCCCGCGCTCGTGGCGCCGGTGGTCATCGCTCCGCCGGAGATCAACGACGACAGCGCGGACGGCGGGACGCCCGGCGAGGCAGCCTCCGCGGGCCCGCGCGGCGCGACGCGGGCCAAGAAGCCTCGCCATCCTTGACCAGGCGCGTCGCCGGATCGCCGGTCAGCGTCAGGAGCCGTCGCCGCCTTCGACCTCGGCGCGCAGCAGCGCGATGAGGCGAGCCCGCTGCTCGCCAGAGAGCGCGCCCTCCGACGAGAAGAGCACGCGCGCATCGTGGCCGACGAGCATCATGCTGCTCGTCCCGCGCTTGAACCCGGCAGCGCGCTGGAAGGTGCCGTCCCAGTCGAGGTAGATGGTGGCGCCGATCTTCTTCGACTCGCTGCGTACCGAGTCCTTCACGAAGCCGCGCACCGGCCAGAAGTCGTAGCTCTGGGCGTCCGCGACGGGGACGAGAGCGATGGCATTGCGATACCGATCACCCTTGGCGAGCTGCGACAGCTCGGCCTTGAGCGCGTCGTTCATCTTCGCGGAGTCCTTGTCCTCGTAGATCACGAAGATCGGCTTCCCGTTGATGGACCGCAAGTCGAGCGTCCGATCGTCGGCATCGACGACGTGCGCCGCGGGCCTCCGCGATCCCGCAGGCACCAGCGCGACGGCCGGGAGCACGCCGAAGGCGAGCGCGGCGACCACAGCTGCTCCGGCCGCCTTCATCGCGCGCTCCGGAGCCAGTCGCGGATCTGTGCGCTCCATGCGCTCGACGGACCGATGGCCGCAATGCCGCCCGCGGATTCGACGGCCTGGCGTAGCTCCGCGGTCGCCGCGCCACCGAGCACCCACGGCGTCGACCCGCACGCCTTGCCGTACGCGCGGAAAAGTGCATGCGCGCTGGCCAGCGGCAGCGGCTGCATGAGCGAGAGCCCGATCAGCCGCGGCGCCATGCTCCGCACGGCATCGGCGATCGCGGACGGCGGCGTCATCGCGCCGAGCACGATCGTGCGAGCACCGCTCGAGGCGAATCGCAGCGCGGCGCCGAGCAGTCCGAAGACATGCTGCTCGGCGTCGACGCAGGCGAGGAGCACGAGCGGCCCGTCTGCCCGCTCGAGCGTGCGGAGGCTCGCGCGCACGGCGAGCTCAAGGCGCTCGGAGACGAGGTGCTCCTGAGCGATGGACAGCTCGCCGCGCTCCCAGCGCTCGCCGACCTCGACGAGGACCGGCGCTACCACGCGCTCGAACATGGTCTGCGCATCGAGCATCATGGTCAGGCGCAGCAGCTCGAGGTCGATGGCTGGGGCGTCCCAGCGCTGCGTCGCAGCGAGGATGCGCCCGTGCGCCAGCTCGAGGCCGTCGATGGGGACGTGCTCATCCGCGGAGACCGCCGCCGAAGACCCGAGGACGACGCGCGCGGCCTCCGCCGGCGAGACGCCCTCCTCGACCATGTCCCGCATGCGACGCACCTGCGCGACGTCGTCGGCGGTGTAGAGGCGGTAGGCCGATGCGGTTCGCCGCGGAACCGGGACGCCGTACCGCCGCTCCCACGCACGAAGCGTCGCTGCCGCCACCCCCGACAGCTCAGCCGCCGCCTGAATGCGGAAGGGGCCGGCGCCGCCGTCGGTGTGAGCCGCGCCGTCCGCCATTGTCGGGCCGGAACGGGGAGGGGATTGCGTCATCCAAAGGATTGTCTAATGTCCACTATCACCTTGCGCAAGAAAAAGAGACCATGATTTCCCCGTCTCCTCACGCCATCGTCATCGGATCGGGCTTCGGCGGGCTCGCGGCGGCCATTCGGCTGGGCGCACGAGGGTACCGCGTGACGGTCCTCGAGAAGCTCGACGCTCCTGGCGGCCGCGCTTACGTGCGGCACCGGAACGGCTTCGTCTTCGACTCGGGCCCGACGGTCATCACGGCGCCGCAGCTCTTCGAGGAGCTCTGGGAGCTCTGCGGGAAGAAGCTCGCGGACGAGGTCGACATGCGTCCGGTGACGCCGTTCTACCGGATCCGTTTCCACGACGGCGAAGTGTTCGATTACACGGGCGATGCCGAGGCGATGAAGCGCGAGGTCGCGCGCTTCTCGCCCGACGACGTCGGCGGTTACGAGCGCTTCCTCGTGGCCAGCGAGGAGATCTTCCGTGTCGGCTTCGAGAAGCTCGCGCACGTGCCCTTCGGCTCGTGGATGTCGATGGCGAAGATCGTCCCCGAGATGATGCGCCTCCAGAGCTTTCGCTCGGTCTATGGCCTGGTGAGCTCGTTCATCAAGAACGATCGCCTGCGGCAGGTCATGTCGTTCCATCCGCTGCTGGTCGGCGGCAACCCGTTCACCACCACCTCCATCTACACGCTCATCGCGTTCCTGGAGCGGAAGTGGGGCGTGCACTTTCCGATCGGCGGCACCGGCGCGCTCGTCAACGGCCTCGTCGGTCTCATCGAAGGGCAGGGCGGCACGCTGCGCTGCAACGCCGAGGTCGAGCGGATCACCGTCGAGAACGGCCGCGCCACCGGCGTGCGCCTCGCGGGCGGAGAGGTCCTGGCCGCCGACATCGTCGTGTCGAACGCCGACTCGGCCTGGACGTATCGCTACTTGCTCGACCCGGCCGATCGCCGTAAGTGGACCGACACGCGCGTCGAGCGCATGCGCTACTCGATGGGCCTGTTCGTCTGGTACTTCGGCACCAAGCGCAAGTACGACGACGTCGCGCACCACACCATCTTGCTCGGCCCTCGCTATCGCGGACTTCTCCACGACATCTTCAAGAAGAAGGTGCTCGCCGAGGACTTCAGCCTCTACCTGCATCGTCCCACGGCGACCGATCCCGCGCTCGCGCCGGAGGGATGCGACGCGTTCTACGTGCTGTCGCCCGTCCCCCATCTCGAGAGCGGCACCGACTGGAGCCAGGTCGGCGAGCAGTACCGCAAGCGCATCGAGGAGCTGCTCGAGTCGACGGTGCTGCCGGGCCTGGCCAGCGAGATCGTCGAGTCCGAGACGCTGACACCGCAAGGCTTCCAGGATCAGCTCTCGTCGTTCCGCGGCGCCGCGTTCGGCATGGAGCCGGTGCTCACGCAGAGCGCGTATTTCCGGCCTCACAACAAGAGCGAGGACGTCGAAAACCTGTTCCTCGTCGGCGCCGGCACGCATCCGGGGGCGGGGGTCCCGGGCGTGCTCTCCTCGGCGCGCGTCCTCGACACGATCGTCCCGGACGCATCGACGTTCGCGCGTCCGCAGGCTACAGCGCGCCCCGCAGATGCCGCCGCTGCCGCGGCCGCGGATGCCGCCGCGGAGTGAGGTCGCGATGAGCACGCCCGACATCGAGCTCGAGCAGATCCTGCGCGCAGGCTCGAAGTCGTTCCACCTCGCGTCGCGGCTCCTGCCGTCGCGGGTACGGGCGCCGACGTTCGCGCTCTATGCGTTCTGTCGTCACGCGGACGACGCGGTCGACGACGCTTCGTCCGATCGCGCGGCCCGCGCCGCCGTGGATGCGCTGCGGGCGCGCGTCGATCGCGTCTACGCGGGGCGCGCGCTCGATTCGCTGGTCGAGCGCGCGTTTTCGAGCGTCGTGGAGCGCTTCGCCATCCCGCGCGACATCCCCGACGCGCTCGTCGAGGGCATGGAGTGGGACGTGATGGGCCGGAGCTACGAGACCGCCGCCGACGTACGTGCGTACGGCGTTCGCGTGGCCGGCACCGTTGGACTGATGATGACGCTGGTGATGGGCGAGCGTGCGCCGGACGTTCTCGCGCGTGCCTGTGACCTCGGGGTCGCCATGCAGCTCACGAACATCGCGCGCGACGTCGGCGAGGACGCGCGGCGCGGTCGCATCTATCTGCCGAGCGCATGGCTCGACGAGGCCGGCGTCGACCGCGAAGAGTTCCTCGCGCGCCCCGCCGCCACCGATGCCATTCGCGACGTGGTAGCGCAACTGCTCGCCGAAGCAGATGTACTTTACACGCGTGCCGACGAGGGCATCGCGCACCTGCCTCCCGACTGCCGGACCGCGATCCGTGCCGCGCGCCTGGTTTACGCGGCGATCGGCGCTCGCATCCGGCGTGCGGGCTTCGACTCGGTCTCGCGCCGTGCCGTCGTACCACTGCATCACAAGCTCTGGCTCGTGCTGCGCGCCTTCGGCGCACGTCACGCCCGTGCGCTTCCGCTGGCAGGCCACGTCAGCCCCGAGGCCGCGCCGCTGCTCGGCGTGGTCGGTACTTGAAGCCCGAGCGCGCCCTCGATTTCGTGCGGGAGCGAGCCGGCGCTGAGCTGGTCGAGCGCATCGAGCATCTCGACGCTACGCGCACGCGGCGGTCGTTCGACGCGGACCTCGCTCCGCCCGACGTGAACGCGGCGATCGAGGCCGACGTGGTGGTCGCCGGTGGCGGACTGAGCCTGCTCATCGCGGCAGAGCTCGCGCGACTCGGCGCCAGCGTCGTGGTGATCGAGAGATCGCGCGCCGGCGTGGCCCATCGCGAATGGAACGCGAGCGACGAGGAGCTCGTCCCCCTCGTCGTGAGCGGCATCGTCACCGCCGACGAGCTGGAGGAGCTCGTCGTCGGCCGCTACCGCGAAGGACTGTGTGCGTTCCACGGCGGCACGCCTCGGCGCGTTCGCGGCGTCCTCGATCGCGCAGTCGACGCAGGACCGCTGCTCGCACGCGTGCGACGCGTCGCCGAGCAGCGCGGCGTTCGCTTCGTCGACGGCGCTTCGGTCGACGCGGTGGGCGCCGGCGAGGAGTCGGTGCGCGTCGGCTGGAGCAGGACGCACGGAGCAGGGGACCACGCTCCCGGTGGCGCTGAGCGCGGCGAGATCGTCGCGCGCATGCTCGTCGACGCGCGCGGCGCCTCGAGCCCGTACGCGAGCGCTGATCTCGTGTGCCCCACCGTCGGCGGCGTGCTTCACGGGCTCGACCAAGGCGACGGACCGCGCCAGGTCGACCCCTCCGTCGGCGACATCCTCGTCACCACCGAGGACGTCGATCCCGCGTCTGGCTTGCAGCACGTCTGGGAGGGATTCCCAGGCCGATCCGGCGAGGCGACCGTCTACCTCTTCTATTACGCGAAGGCCGCGACCGCGCCGCCCGGTGCGCTTGCGACGCTCTACGGGCGCTTCTTCGAGACGCTTGCATCCTACAAGCAAGGCGATGCGACCATGCTGCGGCCGACGTTCGGGTACATCCCCGGCTGGTCGCGACTCTCGCCCGCGCCGCGTGCGCCGTCACCGCGGATCATCCTCGTGGGTGACGCCGCGGCCCGTCACTCGCCGCTCACGTTCTGCGGATTCGGGTCGATGCTGCGGTCGTTCCAGCCGATCGCGCTCGGGATTGCCATCGCGGTGGAGGGCGGACGCGTCCCTCGCCATGACGTCCTCCCGGAGGACCCCGTGCACATGTGGACCGGCGCGCTCGCGACCGTCATGGCGTCGGGCGCGCTCGCGGGGCCGAAGCTGAACGGGCTTCTCGATGCTGCGTTCGGCGTGCTCGAGCACATGGGCAACGACGACTTCGCTGCGCTGCTGAAGGACCGCATGGGCGGTCGACGCTTCACCGAGTTCCTCAGGCTGACCGGTGCGCGCCATCCTGTCGTGTACCAAGAGGTGTTTCGCGCTCTCGGTCCGCTGGCTGCGGCGCGCTGGGGCGTGCGCCTCGCACGCGAGGTGTTCTCGTGACCCCCAGCTCTCGCGGCCCGAGGAAGAAGCCGTACGGTGCGGCACCCCTCGCGTGGTGGACGGAATGAGCGTCGCGGATGCGGCGCACACCCGGCACGCGCAAGAGGAACGATACCGGGAGCCGTCCGTGCACCACGCCGTCGTGGAAGACCACGTAAGCGATACCGAACGCCGTCATTCCAGCGCCCGTTCCGATCGCGACCGCGGCGGCAACTCCGTGCATGTTGCAGCCGATCATCACGAGCGCGGCTGCGATCGGGGCATGTGCGGCGGAGAGCGCGTCGTTGGTCTCGAAGCGACCTGCGCGACGGCCGTGGTGCGTGCGGTGAATGCTCCACAGGCGATGGTGCCAGACGCGCCCGTGGAGCAGGCGCGCCCAGGGCTCCATGGCGGCGGCGACGAGGATCGCCACGAGCAGACCGACCGCCACGGTCGCCGGCGTGCTCATGAGGTGACCTCGTGATCGAGGCCTCGAAGAGCCGCTGGTTCAACGCCTGGTTCGCGAGGCACGCGCGGTCGCGCATCCGGCGCACGTTCGGCAGGGTGCTCATCTCCGGGCTCGCTGAAGCGCGCATCGCCGTGGGACAGGCTCCGCTGCTCCTCGTCGCCAATCACACCACGTGGTGGGACGCGCTCGTCGCGCTCTACGTCTCGGAGCTGCTGCTCGGGTGCGACGGCTACGCGATGATGGATGCGGCGAACCTCCGACGCGTCCCCTTCTTCCGCCGCGTCGGGGCCTTCGGTGTCGATCTCGACGACCCCGCCGACGGCGCACGCGCCATCCGTCACACCGCGCGCCTCCTCGGCACGAAGGGACGCGCCGTGTGGATCTTCCCAGAGGGCCGCGAGCGGTCGCCGTTCGCCGCGCTTGACCTCCGGCCGGGCGCAGCTCAGATCGCGCGCGTCGCGAAGCGCGCCGTCGTCGTGCCCGTCGGCCTCCGTTACGTCTTCGGCGCCGCCGAGGGCCCCGACCTGTGGATCGCCATGGGGCCCGCGCTCGCCGCCGAGCGTGACGTGGCTCGCGGCACGGACGCCCAGCGCCGCGGCATCGAGCGCGAGCTCTCGCGGATCGACCGGGCGCTCGCCGATCCGAACGACCGAACGATTCACGACGAATTCGAGGAGGTCATGCGCCAGAGGTCGAGCGTCGTCGGCCGCCTCGCGGAGCGCCTGCTCGCCCGCCTGCTCCCCGCCTGAGCGGGGCGCGTTCTCCAGGGTGCCGTCGGACGCGATTACGAGCCTTCGCCCTCGCCACGTCACGTCGCGCGCGGTGCAGGCCATCGCGAGCGCAGTCAACAGGACGAGATCACCGCCGATCGCCTGCGCCGCGGCCGCGAGCGGCGCGATGGCCAGCCCAGCGGTGGCTCGCGCGAAGCACGCGATGCCTAGCCTCACCGCCAGCCCGGACATGGCGGCCGTGGCGAGCGCGCCGTCGTGACGAGCGAGGGCGACCGCGAGGATGGCGACGAGCAGCGGCGAGGCCGCGAGAAGCAGCGGATACGAGAGGAGAAGCAGTGGACGCTGCGCGCGCACCACCAGAAGCCACCGCGCGTAGCGAGCGAAGACATCGCGAAGGCTGCGGCCTTCGGCGGTGGCGATCGCGATCTGCGGCGCGACGGTGACGGTGCGGCCGGCAAGCCGGAGGCGACGTGCAAGCTCCATGTCTTCGCCGAGGTATCGCGTGAGCACGTCGAAGCCTCCCGCGGCATGCAGCGCCGACCGACGCACGGCGAACAGCTTGCCGACGAGGCCGTGCGGATCGATCCCGGCCAGCAGCGGAAACGAGTGCAGCGACGCGTCGAGGACGGCATGGGAGGCGTGATCACCCCACGTCCGCGCGCGACCGCGCTCGACGGGTGGCGCCCACACCGCGTCCGACTCGCCGAGCGCACCGACAAGCCGCTGCACGGCGTCGTGCCCGAGCTCGACGTCGCCATCGGCGACGACCACGATCTCGCTCGCGCGCGCGCGAGGCAACGCGAGCGTGCGCGCGAGCTGATCCGCCTTGTAATTTGGGCCGATCGCGTTCGTCACGAAGACCGTCGCATCGACTCCGCGCGTGCGCAGCCGAGCCGCGACCCGCTGCGCGATGGGCTCTGCGGGGTCCACCCGCGACCCCACGGCGAAGATCACGAAGCTCGCGCCTCCAGTCTGCGCGAGCCTCCGCGCAAGCCCGACCTCCTCACCCGCGACCGCGCGCACGAGCACGACAGTCTGGCGCTCACTCTCACGCTCGCTCGTGCTTTCACTTTCACGCTCGCTGCCCCGCCTGGCCATGGCGCGCGCGACCGCGATCACCGCGGCAGCGGCATACATCGCGACCCACCCGCGAAGGAGGCTCTCGGCGATCACACCGCCTCCACCCGCATCCGGAACGGCACGAGGAAGCGCACCCATGCGGACCGAAAGCGATCGAGCGAGATGGTCTCGTGCATCCCAAGGGCGCGCTCGCCGGCCAGCGTCGTGCGCACGACCGACCGCGCGTAGAAGGGGCCGTCCTCGATGGTCCTCACCACCTCGATGGGCGATCCGTTGGAGCGCGCCGATCGCTGCAGCCCAAAGCGCGTCGCGGGAAGCTCGACGAGGCCGTCGGCTCTGCTCTCGACCAGCTCACCGCCGCGCTCGCGTGTGAAGGCGCGCGCGCGCTCGGTGCCGTCGCGCAGCGTGACGTCGTAGGCGACCGCGATGTGCTCGCCGGAGGTCACGCGCGACCAGGACCACGAAGAGAAAGTGTCCTCGAGGGCCCCCGCGCCCCGGTTCATGTCGAAGTAGCCGGTGCCCTGAAAGCGCACGCGCGGCTCGTCGAGCTCGACCTCGACGCGCGCAATCGGGACCTGCGGCGCCCATGTGTGTAGTCCATCCGGATCGAGGTCGACGACCAGGTCGCTCGTTGCGGCCGGCGTCAGGCGGATGGTGCCGCGGACCGGCGAGCCCCACGGCGCGGAGCGCTCGTCGACGCGCACCACGAGGTCGTCGCCTTCCCACGCCATCGTGCTCGACCCAATCGTGAGCCTGTCGCGGCAGCGCCCTACCGCGTTGCGGCCACGCTCGGTCAGCGCCCAGCAGCGTTGCTCGCCGGCGCGCACCGCCACGTTCATCGCGGAGAAATCGAGCGAAGATGCGGTCGCGTCACGCTGCCGGGCCTTTGCCCAGCGCGGCGACAGTGCGTTGCCGAGCATCGCGATCACGACGATCGACGAGCTCCCGTCGTCGCTCACCCCGTCGAGGTAGAACCAACCATAACCGTGCGGCGCGATCGCCGCATCGAAGCGAGATCCGCGAGCACTGCGGTGGCAGCTGTCCTTCCGCTCAGCGCGGCCATCGGAACGCCCGGCCCCGGGTGAACGCTGCCGCCCGCCAGGAACAGACCCGGGAGCTTGGTCCGCGACGAGGAGCGTGCCAGTGCCGAGAAGGGTCCGTGAGACGCCTCCCCGTAGAGCGCCCCGCCCGTCCCGGGTGCCAGGCGTTCGAACGACGCCGGCGTCGTCACCGCCATCGCGCGCGGCGTGATCTGGAGACCGGCCTTCGAGAGCCTCGAGAACATGCTGCGTTCGCATCGTTCGACCTCTTCACTGGTGAGTGGCGTGCTGTCCGCCGTCGCCGGCGCATTGACGATCACGAGGAACCGCTCCTCTCCGCCGCCCGGGCCCCCGCGCGGCAGGCGGTCCTGCGCGCAGACGTAGACGGTGGGGTCCGCGGCGAGCTCGCGCCGGCCGAAGAGCGCGGCGTGCTCGGCCGCGTAGTCGTCGGAGAAGAAGACGTTGTGATGCACCAGCGGAAACCCGGAGGCGCGGCCGACGATGGCCCAGGTGATCGCCGAGAGCGATCGGCGCTCCGGCCTCGGTGCGCGACAGCCAGCGCGGGTCAGGTCACCAAGCGCTCCGGACGCGAGCGAGGCGACGTCGGCATTGGCGATGATCGCGGCGGCCGGGAGCACGTCACGAGCTCCGTCCGCCGTCTCGATGACCACGCCGGACGCGCGTCCGTTGCTCACGAGTACCTCGCAGACCCGGGATTCCAGGCGGATCGTGACGCCGAGATCGCGCGCCAGCTCCGCCACCGCGTGCGCGAGCCGGGCCATGCCGCCCTCGACCACGGAGACGCCGGCGCGCTCGACGTGGGCGATCAGGTTGAGCGTGGCTGGCGCCTCGAACGGCGACGAGCCGACGTAGGTGGCGTAGCGGGCGAAGAGCGCCCGCAGTCGCTCGTCGGCAAACGTGGAGGAGATGGCCTTCCACATCGTGCGGTGCGCATCGATCTGCCCGAGGCTCCGCAGGCCAAGCCGCGCGCCCGTCCCGATCAGGCTGGCGATGGAAGGGCGCGCTGCCTCGAGGAACGGCGCGCGGACCGTCTCCGCGATCGCCTCGCCGTGCGCAGCGAAGCGACGATACGCCGCCGCTTCGCCGGCGCCCGCGAAGGCGGCGATCGCGTCCGCGGAGCGATCGAGCTCCGGGAACAGGTCGAGCGTCGCGCCGCTCCCCCACGCGTGACGCGCGATGATCGAGGCTGGCGTCAATGTCACCGCGTCGTCGAGGCGGCGTCCGGCCGCGGCGAACATGGCGTCGAAGACCCAGCGCATGGTGAGGACCGTGGGCCCCACGTCGATGGCGCTGCCCGCGACGTCGATACTCCGCGCCTTCCCGCCGGGCACCCGGTCGCGCTCGACCACCACCACATGCTCGCCGCACAGAGCCAGCTCCACCGCGGCGGCCAGCCCCCCAAAACCAGCTCCGATGACTATGGTGGGCGGCCCGCTCATAGTACAGAGCATGCGGCTCTGTCCATGATTTGTCCATAGACCGATTGACATCGGACAGAGTTTGTCCAAACTGTGACGGTATGGTCGATTTGGTCCTCGAGCGACGTCTTCATGAAGCCCTGACCATCGGCGGCGGTTCGCCGCCCGGCACGCTGGGTGAAGCGCTTGCCTACGCGGTGTTCCCTGGTGGCGCGCGCGTCCGCCCGCAGCTGTGCCTCGAAGTCGCGCGCGCGTGCGGCGTAGCGTCAGATCTGGCCTACGCGGCAGCGTGCTCGATCGAGCTTCTTCATTGCGCGTCGCTCGTCCACGACGACCTGCCATGCTTCGATGCGGCCGAGCTTCGACGAGGTCGACCGTCCGTCCAGCGCGTCTACGGCGACGCCATGGCCGTGCTCGTCGGCGACGGCCTCATGGTCCAGTCGTTCTATACGCTGGCGCGCGCCAGCGCTCTCCGGCCCGACATCGGGATCTCACCGATGCTCACGCTGCTGGAGGCGGCCGGCCCGCGAGTAGGCCTCGTGGCCGGTCAAGCGTGGGAGCTCGAGAGAGACGTCCAGCTCGCCGACTATCACCGCGCGAAAACCGCCTCTCTGTTCGAGGCGGCAGCGGCGCTGGGAGCGCTGGTCAACGGCGTCGCTGCGACGCCCTACGTCCTGTTCGGCCGCGCGTTCGGCATGGCTTACCAGCTCGCGGACGACGTGGCCGACGTGCTCGCCGACGCGAATACGCTCGGGAAGCCGACCGGCCGCGACCGAGCTCTCGGTCGTCCCTCCGCGGTCGACGACGGCGACCCGGCCGCAGCGCTCGACCGCCTCGCCGAGGCGGCGCGCGCCGCCGTCGACGCGGTGCCCAGCAGCGCCACCCGCGTCTCTGCGTTCGACGGCGGGGACGAGCGCGGGAGCGA
>JAYTOQ010000494.1:0-2491 GCA_043747665.1 Polyangiaceae bacterium
CGCTCGACCTCCTCTGCGACGGGCTTCGCGAGCCCGAAGTCGAGGACCTTCACCTCGAGCTCGTCGCTGACCATGACGTTGTCGGGCTTGAGATCGCGGTGGACGATGCCGACCTTGTGGGCCTTGATCAACGCGCGCGTCAGGTCCTTCGCGATGCGAACCGCGGTGCTCGCACCGAGCGCGCCGCTCTCGAGCCGCCGGCGGAGGCTCGGGCCGGTCACGAGCTCCATCGCGATGTAGATGTGGCCGTCGTCGGTCTCGCCGACGTCGTGGACAGTGGCGATGTTCGGATGGGTCAGCGAGGCGGCGAGCCGAGCCTCGCGGAGGAAGCGCCGCCGGCGATCCGGGTCGTTCACGACGCCGTCGGAGAGCACCTTCAGCGCCACGGTTCGACGGAGCTTCTCGTCCCTGGCCTTGAACACGACGCCCATGCCGCCTTCGCCGAGCTTCTCCTCGATGCGGTAGCGCCCCAGCGTTTGGCCAACGAGCTCGTTCGCCATGGGCGAGGTCAGTCTACGCCGTCGGCCACGATCCCGTTCTTCTTCATGAGGCGATAGAGCGCGTAGCGACTCTTCAGACCAAGCGCTCTCGCTGCGTTCGGCACGCTGCCTCCGTCCTTCAGCGCGGCGCGGATCTCGGTGGCCGTCGGCTCCGCGTCGCGACCGCGCGCCTCTTGACGGAGGTCGGCGGTGAGGAGGACGGTGTCGCCGTTGCTGCCCGCCATCGCTCGCCAGAGGAGCGCGTCCAGCTCGCGGATGTGCGTCTCGTAGTCGCGGACCATGAGCTGCTCGATGAGCCCGGGATCGACGCGCGGTTCGAGTCGACCGTCCGCGACTTCGTGGAGGAAGCGCCCGCCGATCTGCGGGCTCTTCCTGGCTGCGAGCAGCAGGAGGTGGCGAACGAGGAGAGGGATGTCCTCGCGCCGCTCGTCCAGCGGAGGCAGCTCGAAGCGTAGCGTGAGGCGCGCGGCGACGTCGTGCTTGAGCGCGCTCACGTCGCGATTGGTCGCGCCGACGAGCACGAGGTCGGAGCGGCGCGTGGTGGCCTCGCCGAGTCGCTGGTACTCGCCGTCCGCGTCGAGCACGCGCAAGAGATGAGCCTGCTGTTCGGCGGGGATCTCCGCGATCTCGTCGAGGAAGAGCGTTCCGCCGTCGGCCTGCCCCACGAGGCCCGCGCGCTCGGGCATCCCGGCGTTGGGATAGTTCCGGGCACTGCCGAAGAGCTCCGCGTCGATGAGCCCGGACGGCAACGTCGCCGCGTTCCGTGACACGAATGGCTTGCCGGCGCGCGAGGAGAGCGCGTGCAGCGCGCGTGCGGCGAGCTCCTTGCCTGTGCCGCTTTCGCCGTGGAGGAGCACGTGCTTGCCCGCGTTCGCGGCGAAGGCAATGCGCTCGCGCATCTGCCACATGGCGGGTGACTCACCGAGGATGCCGGCGTCGTCAGGCTCGCCGAACGCGCCGCAGGTTTTCTCGAGGAAGTAAGTGGTGGCAGGGATGGACGTGACGCGTCGCGTGCAGAAGAGGAGGAGCTGCCCGCGGAGGAGGATGGTGTCGCCGGGGATGACCGTCGCTCGCTCGGTGACGACGCCGTTGACGGAGAGCGCGCATCGACCGATGCGCTCCACGGCCAGGCTTCCCGCGTTGGTCCGCACGGTGAGCTGCTTCCGCGAGAGGGCCAGGCCGACGAGCGGCTCAGTCGGCGCGAGCCGCCGCGGGCGCTGCCTGTAAAAGCGGACGCGCGCCTCGCCGTCGCCGTCTCCCCGGCCAAGGGTCTGCATCACTCCGCGCGACGTGAAGAGCGCGACCTCCCCGATGCGCGCGGGCTCGTCAGCGCACCAGGCGATGACGAGCGCGAGCGACTCGGTCTCGGCGCGCTCGTCGGTCGCGAGCGCTGCGCCGGCAACCGAGATGGTCTTTGCGTCCTTCAAGGCCTTCGAGCCCTCAGCTCCGAGCAAGTGTCGCACGATCCGACCGTCCGACCTCGTCCGCCCGCGGTGGACGCTGAAAGAAGCTGCGAATTCGTCGGGTTACACCGCTTGACTCGTGGGCTTACGAAAATCGGCTGTGCCGTGTCACACTCGGGTGGGGCCGGTCGACGTCCCCCTGTGCACGTCCCGATGAGCACCGTCGCGAAGCCCGGCCCCTTCCAGACCCTCGACCCGGATCTGCGCTCTGCGCTGATCGCGATGGTGAGGAAGCGCGTCCCCGAGAGCGAGGTCGAGGACATCGTCCAGCAGGCGCTCGCCGAGGCCATCGAGTCTCCGCATGCGCCCGAGGACAGCGAGTCGCTCCGCCGCTGGATCTTCGGCGTCGCGAAGAACAAGGTCGTCGACTACCACCGCCGCGCGGGCCGCGAGAGCTTCGATCTCCCGGACGTCGAGGGCACGCCGGCGCCGCACGTCGAGGCCGACCTCCTGCGGTGGGCGGAGAAGAACCTCCCCGAGGGCGCCGAGAACAAAAAGACGCTCGACTGGATGTTGCGCGAGGGCGAG
>JAYTOQ010000495.1:0-1678 GCA_043747665.1 Polyangiaceae bacterium
CGGCGATCGCGCGGAGCCTCCACCGCGTCCGGCGTGCTCATGCTGGTGATGCTGATCGGGTTCATGGGGTACTACGTCGTGAAGAAGCTGCGTCGCTGACGCGGACGTCACACGGTCACCACTCGGGCCGACCATGTCCGAGCAGGCCTTCGTTGCCTCGATGAAAAAGTAACGGGGGCGAAGAGGGGCGAAGAGGGGCGAAGAGCGGCGAAGCGGGCGGCGCTCGAGCTCGGAACCGTGGTCTACCTCGCATCATCGTACCGACGTGGCGCTCCATCTCTCGGCCCTCGATCTCGTTCCCCTCTGCGCCGGCGGTACGAGCGCCGCGTCGCTGCGCGCGTCGGGCGAGCTCGCGCGAACGCTCGACCGGTCGGGGTTCACGCGTCTGTGGTACGCCGAGCACCACAACATGCCCGGGATCGCCTCCACGGCGCCCGAGATCATGATCGCGCACGTCGCGCCGATGACCGCGCGCATCCGTCTCGGCGCGGGCGGCGTGATGCTGCCCAACCACGCGCCGCTCAAGGTGGGCGAAGCATTTCGCCTGCTCGAGGCGCTCCATCCGGGACGGATCGACCTCGGGATCGGTCGCGCGCCGGGGACGGACCAGCTGACCGCGCTCGCGCTCCGACGCTCGAAGAAGGCCCTCGTCGCCGACGATTTCAGGGAGCAGCTGGGCGAGCTCATGGCCTTCGATGACGGGGAATTTCCGCCCGATCATCCGTTCAAGGCGATCCGCTGCATGCCCGACGACGTGCGCCTCCCGCCGGTCTGGCTTCTCGGCTCGAGCGACTACAGCGCGAAGCTGGCGGGCAAGCTCGGCATCGGGTTCGCGTTCGCCGCGCACTTCAGCCCGGAGCCGCCCGACCAGCCGATGCGCGCGTATCGAGAGGGCTTCGCGCAGGGCGGACCGCTCGCGGCGCCACACGCCATCCTCGCGCTCTCCGTGTTCTGCGCCGACACCGATGAGGCAGCGAAGCGCATGGCCTCGTCGATGCTCCTCTCCTTCGTGCAGCTCCGCACCGGTCGGCCGGGTCGCATGGCGAGCCCGGACGACGCGCTCGCACACGAGTACACGCGCGACGAGCTCGCGACCGTCGAGTTCTACAAGCGCCTCGTGATCGTCGGAACCCCGTCGCAGTGCCGCGCGCGGATCGAGGAGGTCGCCGTGCGGACCAAGGCCGACGAGGTGATGATCGCGACGCACGCGTTCGATCCCGCGGCGCGCATGCGGTCCTACGAGCTGCTCGGCCAGGCGTTCGGTCTCACCGAGACGCGCACGTGACCCCGCGACGCGCGGTTGCATGAGGGCGTGAGCGAGGAGTCGAAGCCGAAGCGTCCAGCCGCGCTCCGCGACGACCTCCTCACGCCGGAGCTCGCCAAACCCGATTGCGGCATCGTCAAGCGCGACGACGACGACGGCGCGGTCCCCGAAGCAGCCGTCGACATGGGCCCTTCGTCGCTACGCACCACCGACGGCCGCGCGCCGAGGAGCGAGCGTGGGCGCGGGCTCCGGCCCCGGCACCGATAGGGTCCTCGCGGCACGAGCGCCCGCGTGTGTCGTCGGCTCAACGCGGACGCTCTCGCCGCGCGCGCCCGTCACGGCGCGACTCCCGGACGGCTCGTGGGCGGTGGCCTGGATCGCATCGACGGGCGGGCTGTCAACGCTGCGCGTATC
>JAYTOQ010000496.1:0-2106 GCA_043747665.1 Polyangiaceae bacterium
TCGCCGCGCTCGGTTCCTTCGTCGGAGGCAGCGCGGTCTTGCCGCTGGCGGCGGTATTCAGTCTCTGGCGCGCCGGGGCGCTGGCGAGCGCTGCGGAGGCGGTCATCGGCGCGAACCTCGCCTACGTGAGCCAGGAGAGCCGCGCTCACTCCATCGCGGACGCCGCGCGCCTGACGGTCGCCGTCCTCGGGCACAGCCGCCCGACCTCGTGGGCCGTGATCGCGACGTCGCTCGCGCTGGTGATCGCCGCCGCATGGCGCGGAAGAAGATCCGATGCCCGGCGACATGCTCTCACGCTGGTCTTCGGCGTCCTCTCGCTGGCGGCGATGGTCGTCCAGATGAAGTTTTACTTGTATCATGCAACCATCATGATCGGCGCCGCGGCGCTGGTGTTCGCGAGCGCATTCGACGAGCTGACCAGGCTGCTCGCGACGTTCCGCCGGCAGGGCGCGGCTCCTCTGGTCTTCGCCGGGGTCCTCTCGATTCTGTTCGTGGCGAGCGCCGGTGCCTCCCGCCGCTGGACCGAGAACGCCGGCACGACCCTGGGCTGGGTGACCGGCAGCGTGAACGACGACCTCTTCGCCCGGCGGTTCGAGCGCACGCCGGGCAAGGTGCCCTTCCGCACGTTCGAGCGACTCGGCATCTGGCTGCGCGATCACACGACGAAGGACGAGACCATCCTCGTCCGCGACGAGGCCGCCGAGATCTACGTGGTCGCGGAGAGGCACTCGGACGACCGCTTCTTCTGGTCCGTGTTCCTCGACTCTCCGACGCGCAATCATCATCGCAGCGAATGGATGAAGGAGGACCTAGACTCCGTCGTCGCGCACCCGCCGCGCTACGTCGTGGTCCGCGCCGCCAAGCAAAGAGGCCCGAGCGCGTCGTCGTACTTCGAGGTGCTCGGCTACGAGAAGTGCTTTCGCGTGGAGGAGTTCCTCGTGCTGTCCGCCCCCAGACGCTCGGCAGGCCTGGTGCTACGTCCGTGAGGGCGGGCGGTAGCGATGGCGGCTGAGCTCGAGCGAGGCAGCTGGGCGGTAGCGGGCCGTACGCTGGTCACTCCCGTCTCGCTGCGCTAAAGCTCTCGATCATGACCGACGCGAGCGCGATCACGGCGCTGCTCGGGCCTACCAACACCGGCAAGACGCATCGGGCGGTCGAGCGCATGCTCGAGCATTCCACCGGCATGATCGGGTTGCCGCTGCGCCTGCTCGCACGCGAGATCTACGACCGAGTCACCGCGCGCATCGGAGAGGCACGCGTGGCGCTCGTCACCGGCGAGGAGCAGCGCATTCCCGCGCGTCCCTCGTACTGGATCTGCACGGTCGAGGCGATGCCCGTCGATCGCGCCGTCGAGTTCCTCGCCGTCGACGAGGTGCAGCTCGCCGCCCACGATCAGCGCGGGCACGTCTTCACGTCGCGCATCCTCTCCGCCCGCGGCACCAAGGAGACCTGGTTCCTCGGCGCCGGCACCATGCGATCGGTGCTCCGGGAGCTCGTCCCCACCGCACGACAGATCGAGCACCCTCGCCTCTCGCGCCTCTCGTATGCCGGAACCGTTCCACTGGCGCGCGTGCCTCGTCGCAGTGCCGTCGTCGCGTTCTCGGTGCCCCACGTCTACGAGATCGCCGAGCGGATCCGCGCTCGCAAGGGCGGCGCTGCCGTCGTGCTCGGCGCGCTCTCGCCTCGGACGCGCAACGCGCAGGTCGCCATGTTCCAGGCCGGCGAGGTCGACTGGCTCGTCGCGACCGACGCCATCGGCATGGGGCTCAACCTCGACGTCGAGCACATCGCATTCGGTGCGCTCCGCAAATTCGACGGGCGCGACGTGCGCGAAGTCGACGAGGCCGAGCTCGCGCAGATCGCCGGGCGCGCGGGACGCTACGTGCAAGACGGGACCTTCGGCGCCATCACCCCGCTCGACGTACCGGCCGGCGTCGTCGCCGCCATCGAGGGACACCACTTCGCGCCCATCCGCCGCGTTCGCTGGCGGAACGACGTCCTCGACCTCACCTCGATCGCAGCGCTGCGCGAGTCGCTGCATGTGCCATCTCCGCGCAAGGTCCTCGCGAAGGCCACGGATGCCGAGGACTCCTCCGCGCTCGATCG
>JAYTOQ010000497.1:0-5471 GCA_043747665.1 Polyangiaceae bacterium
ATCGCCATCGTCGCCGAGCGACGGCGCCTGCGCGAGATCGAGCTCCGGGTCTACTACGCGCCCGAGGTCTCGGCGCGCTCGCGCAAGCCGCGCGCCGCGCTCGTTGCCAGCGGGCAGGACGTGTCGCCGCTCGCCGAGCTCGTCGAGTCGATCGTCGCCGGCGTGAGGAAGGGCGCGATCGAGCAGGCGCTCGCCGGATTCGAGGACGCGTCGCGCATCGTCGATCCGGGCGGGCGACCGCACGACAAGGCTGGCGGGACGATGGCCACGTTCCTCACCGGGCTCTCTGCGCTCGACATCGCCATCGGCGGCAGCGCCGACGACGGGCGCACGGCGTGCATCGAGGCCACCGTGCGCCGGCGGACCGGCGAGACGGCGCCCGCGCTCTTCTCGTTCGAGCGCGGCCTGAGCGGTCTCGTGCGCGAGCTGCGCGTGTACTGGGACTAGACCAGCTTGGAGACCTGCTCGCCGAGCTTCTCGCAGCACGACTCGTACTTGAGATCACCGGCACCGGAGTTGTCGAAGTGGAGCCGCACGTTCGTCGGTCCCTGATCATGCGTGGGGCACTTTGCCTGCGCGAGGCGAATGCCGACGTCGCGCGCCGCTTGCCGGAGCGCGCTCACGACCTTCTGGTTCTGGACGTCCTCGAGCGCCAGGGTCTTGCGCCCTACCGCCACCGTCACCCGCACCGGGATCATGGGCGCATCAAATCCTGGCCGGGCGCCGCTGGGAAGAGCGAAAGCGCCCGTCGGCCACGAACGAGGCGCCCGCATCGTCGTCGACCGACCGACCGGCGCCGCCGCTGAGGCCCGACGTCGAGACCACGAGCGAGCACGCGACGAGCAGAGTCGCGGCGCTCACCGCGCCTGTTCCGACGAGCGCGCGGTGACCAATTTCATGAAAAGCGATAGCACGTCACGGCAGGCCATCGTCGCCGCGCGCCCCGAGCTGAATGCGGCGCTCCACCTCCGCGAACTTGCGCACGGCGTCGTCATCGGGTCGCACGAGCGAGGCCACGATTCCCACCGCGAACGAGAGCGACATCGTCACAATTCCAGGGTTTTTCAGGGGGAATATTGCGTGCTCGTGATGGAGAAGGTCGACCTGGATGGTCGGCGATAGCGCGATGAGCACGATGGCGGAGATGGTCCCCACGAGCATGCTCGAGACGGCGCCGGCGGTGGAGAAGCGGCTCCACGTCATCGAGAGGAGCAGCGCGGGAAAGTTCGCGCTCGCCGCGATGGCGAACGCGAGGCCGACCATGAACGCGACGTTCTGACCCTTGAACACGATGCCGAGCCCGATGGCGATCAGCGCGAGGACCACCGTGGCGATGCGCGCAATCTTGAGCTGCTCTCGCTCCTCCGCCTTGCCGCGACGGACGACGTGGTTCCAGAGATCGTGCGAGAGCGATGCCGCACCGGAGAGCGTGAGGCCGGCGACGACGGCGAGGATGGTGGCGAACGCCACCGCGGAGATGAAGCCGAGGAACGCAGTACCTCCCACCTTCTCGGCGAGCAGCGGCGCCGCCATGTTGCCGCCCTTGTCGATGCCCTTCACCACGTCACGCCCCACGAGAACGGCCGCGCCGAAGCCGAGGATGAACGTGATGAGATAGAAGAGCCCGATGAAGCCAGTCGCGTAGAAGACCGAGGTGCGCGCCGCGCGTGCATCCGGCACCGTGTAGAAGCGCATGAGGATGTGCGGCAGGCCCGCGGTACCGAACATGAGCGCGAGGCCGAGCGAGATGGCCTCGATCGGGCTCGTCACGAGCTTGCCCGGCGCGAGGACGCCGGGGCCGTAGATCTCCGCGGCCTTGTCGAAGAGGCGGAGCGGGTTCATGCCGAACTGCCAGAGCACCATGACCGCGAGCACGCTAGCGCCGCCGAGGAGCAGCACCGCCTTCACGATCTGCACCCACGTCGTCGCGATCATGCCGCCGAAGAGCACGTACGCGAGCATCACGATGCCGACCGCGACGACTGCGGCTTCGTACGGGAGATGGAACAGGAGCTGTACGAGGCTGCCGGCGCCGACCATCTGCGCGATGAGATAGAACGAGACGACGGTGAGGCCGGAGACCGCCGACGCGATCCGCACGGGGCGCTGCGAGAGCCGATAGGCGACGACGTCGGCGAACGTGTACTTGCCGAGGTTGCGGAGGGGCTCGGCGATCAGGAACGTCACGACCGGCCAGCCCACCAGCCAGCCCACCGAATAGATGAGGCCGTCGAAGCCAGAGAGCGACACGAGGCCGGCGATGCCGAGGAAGCTCGCCGCGCTCATGAAGTCGCCGGCGAGCGCGAGGCCGTTCTGGAAGCCGGTGACCTTCCCGCCGGCCGCGAAGAACTCGCTGGCGGTCTTGGTCTTCCTTGCCGCCCACCCGGTGATGCCGAGCGTGAGCGTGATGAAGAAGAGGAAGAAGAGGATCGCGGTGACGTTCGGCGTCCCGAGGCTAGTCGCCGGCATGGTCGCTCTCCGGTGCTCCGCCGATCACGCGCGCCCGCGCGAGCTCCGCGTCGTAGATGCGGTTCGCCCAGCGCACGTAGATGCCGGTGAGCGCCCAGGCCACGACGATCACGAGGCCGCCGAGCAGGATCCCGAGGCTCAAGCCGGGCGTGAGGATGGTCCCGAGCAGCGGCTTGTCGTACGCGACGAGCAGCACGAAGCCGAAGTAGGTCGCGAGCATCGCAGCCGTCAGCAACAGCGCGATCCGCCAGCGTCGGGCGGCGAGGGCGATGAGCGCCCGCGAGCGTTCCTCGTTCATCGCCGCGATGCTACACGCGATCGAACGACGACGACGGGACGCTCACACGCCCGTGAGGCGCATCTGCCGCTTCGTCGAAGCGGTGAACGGTATCGCGTATTGCCCGCTGAAGCAGGCATGGCAGAAGTGCGTGCGATCGAGGTCGCGCGTCTTGTCGCCGGTGTCGGTGACTGCGTCGAGCATGCCGTCGAGCGAGAGGTAGCCGAGCGTGTCGGCGGTGACGTAGCGCGCGATCTCGTCGGTCGAGTGGCTCGACGCGATGAGCTCGCGGCGCGTGGGGGTGTCGATGCCGTAGTAACAGGGCCACTGTGTCGGCGGGCTGGAGATGCGGAGGTGGACCTCGCGCGCGCCGGCGTCGCGGATCATCTTGATGATCTTGCGCGAGGTGGTGCCGCGCACGATGGAGTCGTCGATGACGACCACGCGCTTGCCCTTGATGACGCTCTCCACCGGGTTGAGCTTCAGTCGAACGCCGAAGTGGCGGATCGACTCCTGCGGCTCGATGAAGGTGCGCCCGACGTAGTGGGAGCGAATGAGGCCCATCTCGAAGGGGATGCCGCGCTCGCCGGCGTAGCCGATGGCGGCGGGAACGCCGGAGTCGGGAACGGGGATCACGACGTCCGCGTCGACGGGCATCTCGCGGGCGAGGCGGCGGCCGAGCTCCTTCCGGACCTCGTAGACGCTGCGGCCGTTGAGGTTGGAGTCGGGACGTGCAAAATACACGTACTCGAAGATGCAGCGCTGCGGCTTGGGGAGGTCCGGGAGGCGGATGCTCTTCACGCCGGCGCCGTCGATGATGAGCATCTCGCCCGGCTCGACGTCGCGGACGTACTCGGCGCCGATGAGGTCGAACGCGATGGGCTCGCTGGCGACGACGTGCGCGTCCTTGCTGCGCGAGGGCAGGATGCCGAGGCAGAGCGGACGGATGCCGCGCGGATCGCGGACGGCGATGATGGTGTCCGTCGTCATGAAGAGGAGCGAATAGGCGCCCTGCACCCTGGAGAGCGCGTCGACGACGCGGTCCTCGATGGAGATCTCCTTGCTGCGCGCGACCAGGTGGACGAGCACCTCGGTGTCGGACGTGGACGAGAAGATGGATCCCTGCTGCTCGAGGTCGGCGCGGATCTCGTCGGCGTTGGTGAGGTTTCCGTTGTGGCAGACGGCGAGCGAGCCGCCGGCATAATCGACCGCGAAGGGCTGCGCGTTACGGATGTGCGAGCCGCCAGCGGTCGAGTAGCGAACGTGACCGATGGAGAGCCGGCCGGGTAGCTTCTGGAGCTGCGCCGCGCCGAAGGTGTCTTGCACGAGGCCCATGGCGCGGTGGGCGAAGAGGCCCTCGCCGTCGCTGGTGACGATGCCCGCCGACTCCTGGCCGCGATGCTGGAGCGCGTGCAGCCCGAGGTACGCGATGTTCGACGCCTCGGTGTGCCCGTAGACCGCGACCACACCGCAGTGGTCGTGGAAGCGGTCGTCGTCGTCGTCGAAGAGCTCTCGCCCATGCGCGTCGACAAGGTCCCGGCCCGGCATGGCTCCGTGCGCGTTCGAGCTCGGGTGCGACGTCGAGTCCAAGACGGTCAGGTGGCGGCGCTTCGTCATCTTGGAGCCCCAGAACGTAGTAGGCCTCCGCCGCGGACGCTAGCGCGACCGGCGACTCTCCGAGCATCCGTGGGGCATCACTGGATGGTCGAGTTCACGACCTGCGGCGGGCCCTTGGCCTTCACGTAAAGCCCCGGAAAACCCGGCGACTCGAAGGTGCCCTTGGGGTTGTTCTTCAACGTCGAGTCGGTGATGGAGATGGTGCCGGTGGCGTCGTTGCTCACGAAGAAGATGGCGCTGCCGCCCTCGTTGGCGTGGTTGTCCTCCATCGAGGTGCCGCAGACCTGGAGCGCCATCGTGTTGCCGTCGTTGTAGATCGCGCCGCCGTTGCCGCCGTTGCCGCTGTTCGCGCCGTGACCGGTGGCGTGGCTGTCCGAGAAGAGGCTGTTGTAGATCGCGTACGACGTGCCGATGCTGCTCAGCGCGCCGCCGTTGGCGCACGTGTTACCGAGGCCGGCGGCGCCACCGAACGTGCTGTTCACGATGGTGACGGGACGATCGACGCTGCCGGCCTTCGGGAAATCGAGGACGCGGATCGCGCCGCCGCCGACGTCCGAGCCCATGTCGTCGCAGGCGTTGCGGAAGAAGCGCGCGTTGACGATCTTGGTGCGCCCGCCGCGAACGTAGAGCGCGCCGCCGCCGCCCTCCTCGACGTTGCCCAGCTTCACGCTGCCGTCGACGAGCTTGATGTTCTGGACGGTGAGCTTCGGCGTGACCTGCTCGTTGCAATCGCCGGGGACGCCCGACGGATAGCCGCCGTTCGTCTTGTCGCACGCGTTCATGTAGAGGATGCGGACCTTCCCGCCGCCGCTCAGCGTGATCTTGTTGCCGCCGTCGATGACGACGGGCCCCGTGTCGTTGAAGACCTTCGCGGTGGCGGTGAGCGTGATGGTGGTGGGGACCGCGCCGCAGTCGAAGGTGATGACGCCGCCCTTCGCCACCGCCGCGACGAACGCGTCGGCGGTGCAGCTCTCGGGCGTGCCGTTGCCGATCGCGGTGCGCGGGTTGGCGATGCTCTCGGCCTGCGCCTCCATCGGCACGACGCACTTGCCGGCGGGGTTGCCGGCGGGCGGATCGGTATCGGGCCCGGTGGTGGGACCGCCGCTGC
>JAYTOQ010000498.1:0-21209 GCA_043747665.1 Polyangiaceae bacterium
ATCCCCGTCGTCATGTCCCGCGCCCGCGCCCCACGCGCCGATCGTAAGGCAAGTCGAACGGTCAGGCGAGCGCCGCGCGGACGCTCTCCTCGAGGATCCCGAGGAGATCATCGAGGTCGCGCTCGCCGATCACGAGCGGCGGACACACGTACACGGTGTCGCCGAGCGGCCGGAGATACGCCCCACGCCGGCGCGCCTCCTCGTAGACGCGCCAGCCTGCCCGACCGAGGTAGCCCGTGTCGGACGCGCCGGGGCTGAGATCGGCCGCGCCGGTCATGCCGAGGCTACGGACGCGAGCCACGCCAGGGATGCTCGCGATGCGCGCGAAGGCGGCGGTGATCTTCGCGGCCTTCGCCTCGATCTTCGCGACGAGCTTCTCCTCCTCGAAAATGGCGAGCACCTCGCGCGCGATGGCTGCGCCGAGAGGGTTGCCGCAGAACGTGTGGCCGTACCAGAGCGCGCGGTGCGGGTCGCCGCGGAAGCTGTCGTAGATGTGATCGGTGACGAGCGTTGCGCCCATCGGGAAGAGCGGACAGAACGCCTTGCCGAGGCACATGACGTCGGGCGTGATCCCGGCGTGCTCGCAGGCCCACATGCGGCCGGTGCGACCGTAGCCGGCGAAGACCTCGTCGACGATCAAGAGGACGTCGTGCGCCTTCGTGAGCTCACGCAGCTCCCGGAGGTAAGCGGGATCGTAGGAGCGCATGCCGGCGACGCCCTGGAGGATGGGCTCGACGACGACGGCGGCGATCGAGCCGTGGTCGCGCACGATGAGCTCGCGCATCGCCTCGAAGGCGCGCGCGTAGGCGCCGGGCTCGGGGAAGGGGGCCCGCACGCACTCGAAGAGCACGCTCGCGAACGGCCGCCGGAAGATCTCGACGCCGCTCAGGCTCGACGCTCCGAGCGTGTCGCCGTGATACGCACCGTCGAGCGCGATGAAGCGCGTCTTCTTCGGCGCCCCGAGGTGCTGCCACGTCTGGAGCGCGACCTTCACCGCCACCTCGATGGAGGTCGAGCCGTTGTCGGTGTAGAATACACGTGAGAGGCCCGGCGGCGCGACGCGGACCAGCTCCGCCGCGAGCACCGAAGACGGCTCGTGGGCGATGCCGGCGAGCGCGCAGTGCGCGAGCGTCTCCGCCTGCTCGCGCAGCACGCGTAGCAGGCGCGGATGTCCATGGCCGAGCCCGGCGACGTACCACGACGCGTTGCCGTCGATGTAGCGCGTGCCGTCCGCGTCGTAGAGCGAGGAGCCCTCTGCGCGCGCGACGACGATCGGGTCCGTCTTCTCCCACACGTCGATCGGCGTGTAGGGATGCCAGACATGCGCCCGGTCGAGGCGCACGACGTCGTCGCGCGAGAGAAATGACTTCACGTTTCGGCCGTCACAGTGGACGTCACTTCTTGGGAGCGCCCGCGTCCTTCGCAGCCGCCGGCGCCTTCGCGCCCGCATCCGCGGCGGGCGCGCCGCCGTCGGCGCCGGTCGACGGCATCGCCATCGACATGTCCATCGGCGCGTCGTGATCGACCTTGATGGTGCGCGTGGTGGAGTTCCACGGGCCTTCGATCAGCTTGTTCGCCCCGTCCATCAGCTCGACCTTGAGCGTGTACGAGCCGTTCTGAAGGTTGTCGATGTAAAGGGGCGTTCCGAACTTCTCGACGTGGCCCTCGATCGGCTTGTCGATGCCGGGGCCGCTGACGGTGACGTGGACGTGCTCCCTGCCCTCGGCGAGCGTCACGTTCGCGACCTGGAAGTCGACGAGGACGTGGTTCGCCATCTCGCCGTTGTAGTCGCCCTTGGGGCGGCTGTAGATCAGCATGGGCTTCTTCGTGGGATCGGCCTTACCCGCCATCGCGTCCTTCTTGCCGACCCAGAACGGCACCACGGTGAGCGCGTCCTTCGTCTTCACCGACTCGTGGTTGGCGCGGCTCGGGAACGCCACGAGGACGTGCATGCCCTCGGCGAGCGCCTCGCCGGCGGCGATCTCGTTGAGTCGCACCGGCTCCTTCGTGTCGTAGATGGCCTTGTACGGCTTGTTGTCGAGGATCAGGTGGACGTGGCTCGAGCCCTTCGCGGTCTGCCAGTTCTTGACGTCGAGCTTCACCGCGAACTCTCCGGCCTTCGCGGCGTCGATGACCTGGTCTTTCGTGGGCGCGCTGATCTTCACGGTGGGCGTCGGCGCTGCGGGATCGGGGCTCGCTGCGCCGGGCGTGATGGTGACCGGCGGCGCGGGCGCCTTGGTCGGCTGCGACGACGCGGGCGGCGTGGTCGACAGCGGCGCAGCCGAGGCTGACGCGGGCGGCGGCGGCGGCGGCGGCGGCGGCGGAAGGTTGTCGTTCCCGCCACCGCAGGCGTACGCGGAAGCGGACGCGACGAGCAGGAAGCCAAGAGCGAGGCGAGCGTGCGGGCGGTGGCGCTGGTGCATGGTGGCGCGGAGCTTTCCACCAGCTGGCCACGGGCTGCAAGGCCCACTTGACGCCGACTCTACCTGACGCGCACGCTACGCCCCGTATGCCGCATCGTGAGCGTTATCTGTTCGTCTGCACCAACCGCCGCGAGGACGGTAATCCCAAGGGATCATGCGCCCAGAAGGGGAGCGAGGAGATCGTGAAGCGGCTCAAGGGCGCCCTCCTCGAACGAGGCCTCGCGAAGACCGTGCGCGCCTGTTCGACGAGCTGCCTAGACCTCTGCGAGGTCGGCGTGTCGATCGTGCTGGAGCCCGATCACGTGGTCTACGGCAACGTCACGCTCGAGGACGTCGACGCCATCGCGGACGGCGTGAAGAACGGCGTCGTCGTCGATCGGCTCGTGATCGCGCCTCCTGCTGCGCCGGCCGCCCCGGCGAAGGGCGCCTGATGGGCTTCGGCTTCGAGATGCGTGAGTCGTTCTCGGGGAGCTATTACCGGCTCGAGGAGCCGCTCCGCGATCACGCCATGCGCATCTCGCTCCGTCTCGAGGTCGACGGCATGCGGCGCTTCCTGCGCGAGCGGAAGGTCGACGCGTCGGGGACGATCTTCGCCGAGCAGCTCGCCGAGCGCGCGCCCGAAGGCGTGTCGCTCTACGGGACGCTCACGATGAAGCTCTTCGACGAGAAGCGCATCCCGTACGACCTCGCCTTCGAAGGCGACGACGGTCGGACGTGGCGGCTGCGCGGTCAGCGCGACTTCTTCATGCACGACGCCGTCGACTCGCTGACCATCTTGCCGGCGAGCCTCTACGACGATGCGGGCCGCGAGGCGGGACGCGCGCTCCTCCGCTTCGACCCCAAGACGGAGCTGCCCGCGCTCGTGCGATCGTTCCGACCGCGGGTTCGCCTGCCGCGGCTCTCGGGACGGAAGGCCTGAACATGGAACGTCTCGTCGCTGCGACCACCGCGATCCCGGTCGTCGATGTCCAGGAGAAGCTCGCCGCCGCGATGCCCGACGCCGCGACCGAGGCGGTCGCCTTCGACTTGCTCGAGCACGCTGGCACGGGCGCCTTCAAGGCGATCGCGAAGCTCCTTCGCTGAGCGAGACATTCTGACAAAGCGCTTCGTCGGAATGTCATGCACCCTTGACGGGTTGTCGTGGCGTGACAACATGCATGCTGTGATTGACGACCTGGCAGGGCCCGTTGACAATAAGTCCGAACCGGCGCGCCGTCCCGACGGCAGCATCGAGGAAGGGATCACGGTGCTCGTCGTCGACGACGAGCGCTCCAACGTGGAGTCCCTCGAGAAGATTTTTCTGAAGGAAAACATGCGTGTTCTCGTCGCCAACGACGCCAAGCACGCCCTCGAGCAGGTGCGGAACCATCGCGTCCAGGTGGTCCTCACCGACCTGATGATGCCCGGAACGACCGGTCTCGAGCTCCTCCGCGCCATCAAGCAGATCCAGCCCGAGGTCGAGGTGGTGCTCATGACCGCCTACGGCTCTGTCGAGGCGGCGGTCAGCGCGATGCGCGAGGGCGCGTACGACTTCGTCGAGAAGCCGCTGAAGCGGATGACGATCGTGAAGAGCGTCCGCAAGGCCGCGGAGCGCGGACGTCTCCTCGAGGAGAATCGCTCCCTGAAGGACGAGATCAAGGCGCTCACGAAGCGCGAGATGGTCGGTAGCTCGGTCCCCTGGCGACGCGTGATCGAGGTCGCGACGCAGGCTGCTCCCAGCATGGCGACGGTGCTCGTGCTTGGCGAGAGCGGCACCGGCAAGGAGCTCATCGCGCGCTATATCCACGACAAGAGCGCGCGCGCGCGCGGGCCGTTCGTCGCCGTCAACTGCGCGGCGATCCCGGAGACGATCCTCGAGAGCGAGCTCTTCGGACACGAGCGCGGTGCATTCACGGGCGCCGTCACCAAGAAGGACGGTCGCTTCGCGAAGGCCACCGCGGGCACGCTCTTCCTCGACGAGATCGGCGAGCTCTCACCGCAGGTGCAGGTCAAGCTCCTGCGCGTCCTCCAGGAGGGCGAGTATGAGCCGCTCGGCGGCAACACCGTGAAGGCCGACGTACGTGTCGTCGCCGCGACCAACCGCGATCTGCTCGCCGAGGTGCAGGCGGGACGCTTCCGCGAGGACCTCTACTACCGCCTCAACGTCATCGCCGTCACGGCGCCGCCGCTGCGCGCGCGGCGCGAGGACGTGCCGCTTCTCGTCGACCACTTCGTCGGTCTCTACGCGAAGAAGAACGGAAAGGCGCGGCTCATCGTCGCCCGCGCGGCGCTCGAGCGCATGCTCGACTACGCGTGGCCGGGCAACGTGCGCGAGCTCGAGAACGTCATCGAGCGCGCGGTCGTCCTCTCGCGCGGTGACACGCTCAGCGAGAACGATCTCCCCGAGGCCATCGCGAAGTCCGAAGGCACGACGTCGCCGTCCCTCGACTTTCCGGTGGGGACGCCGCTCTCCGAGATCGAGCTGCGCGTCATCAAGGAGACGCTGAAGCACACGAAGGGCGACAAGTCCCTCGCGGCGCAGCTGCTCGGCATCTCGACGCGCACCATCTATCGCAAGCTCGATGGCGTCGAGGGCGCCGAGAACGCGGGCGCGCCGGACGGCGTCGATCCGAGCTGACACCGCGGCGCGGCGCGGCGCGGCGCGTACAGCGCAGATCGCGTTGTCACTTTGTCAGCCTCCGGGGTGCCTGCGCCGCGTCTGCGCCAAGCTGTCGAAAGACCCGTTCTCCCCACGGCAAATAAGCCTGGATTTCCGACGGTTAACTTGCTGGCATGCGCCTCGCAGCAGCCCTGCTTGGATCCTCGCGCATGGCCTTCGATCAGCTCCTTCGCAAGAACTTCTGGCTCGTCGTGTTGCCGCTCGTCGCCATCGCGGCGTTGCTCAACGCGCAGGCCGTCACGCAGCTCGTCGGCATCAGCCTGACGCCCGACGAGGCTGCGCTCGCCGCGCCGCCGCCTGTCGCGAAGGTGACGCCGATGTCGAATAGCGCCGCGCGCACGCCGAACGCCGAGCCCATCCTCTCGCGTAACCCGTTCGACCACCTGACGGGCTCGCTTCACCCGCCGGTCGTCGACGACACGGCCGCCGCGTCGACGACGCTCGACACGAGCGATCCCTTCAACGCGCCGATCTGCGACGGCGTGAAGGTACTCGTCATCGCCGCGTCGAGCGATCCCGACTGGTCGTTCGCGGCCGTCAGCGGAACGACGGACACGAAGTCGATGCTCCGCCGCCGCGGCGGCGACTTCGGCGGCAAGACCGTGCACTTCGTCGGCTGGGATCGCGTGTGGTTCCAGAACGGAAGCTCGCTCTGTCAGGCGCAGCTCTTCAAGCAGCCGGAGACCCATGCGGCGCCTGCGCCGGTCGCGACCGCGTCGGCCGCTTCGTCGGCGAAGGGCGGCGCGCCCGGCCTCGATCCGGCGCTCGCGAAGGGCATCCAGAAGGTCTCGGCGACCGAGTTCAACATCGATCGCAGCGTGGTCGACAAGATCCTCGAGAATCAGTCCGAGCTGATGCGCCAAGCGCGCATCGTCCCCGAGCAGGAGAACGGCAAGGTCGTCGGCATCCGCATGTTCGGCATCCGTCCCGAGACGCTGCTCGGCGTGCTCGGCATGGAGAACGGCGATCGCCTCCAGACGATCAACGGCTTCGACATGGCGAGCCCCGAGAAGGCGCTCGAGGCCTACGCGCGCCTGCGCACCGCCGACAAGCTGGTCGTGCAGGTGAACCGCCGCGGCCAGAACATGAACCTCGACTACAACATCAAGTGATTCAGCAGCAGGACAGCACCATGAAGACGCACGCAAACGTAGAGACCACTCTCGTGCGCCGCACGCTGCGCACGGTCGCCATTCTCGTCGGCGCCTGCGTGCTGTTCGTCGGCGCGCTCAGCGTCCTCGCCGTCGCGGTAACCAGTCGCGCGGTGGGCGCGCGCGCCGATTCGAAGGAGGCCGCGACCGAGGCCTCGCCGAACGCCAAGAAGCCTCTCTCGATCTGACCCCGCCGCCTCCGCTCTGCCCCGCACCGTCGCAAACGCTTCGAATACGCACTCTCGAGCACGATGAAACCTAGGCACATTCTTCTGCTGACCGCTTCCGCAGTTCCACTCGTGGTGGGGCTCGCGCACGCGCAGCCACGCTTGAAGGACCGCATACAGCCGATCAACCCCAATGCCGCGGCTGCCGCTGCGGCCGCGGCCGGCGCACCTTCGCCTGCTGCCCCGGCAACTCCGGCGCCCGCGGCCCCCGCCGCAGCCGGCGTCACGCCGGGCACCGGTGTTCCGGCGGCTGGTGCGCTCGGCAGGACGCCTCCCGGTGGCCCCGTGGTGGGGGCCGCGCCCGCAGCGAAGTCCCCGTCGGACACGACGGCGCTGACGCAGTTCGAGAACGCGCTCGAGTTCGAGCCGCGTAGCCCGAACTACCGCGTCGCGTTCTCGCTCGAAGATGCCGACCTCGCCGAGCTGGTGCGCGTCATCGCGCAGCTCACCGGCAAGCGCTTCATCTTCGGCGGCAAGGTGAAGAACATTAAAGCGACGGTCTACTCACCGCAGAAGGTGACCGTCGCCGAGGCGTACCAGGCGTTCCTCTCCATCCTCGAGACCAACGGCCTCACCGTCGTGCCGCACGGACGCTTCCTCAAGATCGTCGAGACCAACGCGGTCGCGACGCAGGGAACGCCCATCTACGGCTCCTCGCAGGGCTCGCCCAACGAGGACCGCTTCGTCACGCGCATGCACCGTCTCGGCCACATCAACGCCGACGATGCCGCCAACGTCCTCGGGAAGTTCAAGTCCAAGGAGGCTGACATCACCGTCTACGGCCCCGGGAACCTGATCATCCTCACCGACAGCGGAACGAACATCCGCCGGATGATGCAGATCCTCGAGGAGATCGACGTCGGCTCCAGCGGCGACCAGATCTTCATCGAGCCAATCCATTACGCCTCGGCAAGCGACGTCGAGAAGCGCATCAACGAGCTCTTCGACGTGAAGAGCGGCGCGGCCGGCGCCGGAGCATCCACGCCAAAGCCGGGCGGCGGCTCGACGACGTCGTCGGGTGGCACCTCGATCGGCGGCGATCTCCATGTGGCGAAGATCGTCGCCGACGATCGTTCGAACTCCATCGTCATCGTGTCGACCGAGCGCGCGTATCTGCGCATCCTCGAGCTGATCAAGCGCATCGACGTCCCGCAGACGGGAGAGGGCGAGATCCACGTCCTCCCGCTGCAGCACGCCGATGCGACCGAGCTCACGAAGACGCTCACCGACATCATCACCGGAACCAACTCGAGCGCGCCCGCGGGCGGTGGCGGTCGGAACGCCGCTGCTCCGCAGCCTTCGCAGGCCGCGGCCGGCATCTTCGAGGGCGGCGTGAAGGTCTCGGCCGACAAGGCCACCAACTCGATCGTCGTCACGTCCTCGCTGCGTGACTACGCATCGCTGCGCTCGGTCATCGACCGGCTCGACCAGCCGCGGCGTCAGGTCTTCATCGAGGCGGTCATCATGGACCTCCAGCTGAAGCGCTCCGATTCGCTCGGCATCAGCTTCCACGGCGGCGCGCCCTTCGCGTTCGATCAGCCGAACGACTCGCTCATCTTCGGCGGCAACAAGATCACGAACACCATTCCGCCGATACCCACCGATCCCGACGCGCTCCAGGGCTTCGCGCTCGGCGTCCGCGGTCCCGGTATCTCCGGCTCCCAGAACTTCCTCGGCACGGGCATCTCGGTGCCCGCGTTCGGCACGTTCATCCAGGCGCTCGCGCGCACCGGCGACTCCGACCTCCTCTCCACGCCGCACATCCTCGCCCTCGACAACGAGGACGCCGAGATCAACGTCGGCGACAACATCCCGCTCCAGACCAACGCGGTCAGCTCGTTCCCTGGCGCCGGCGCCGCGGGCGGTGCGCTCGGCGCGCTCGGAGGCCTCGGCGGCTTCGGCTCGGTCGGCTCGCCGCGCCAGGACGTCGGCACCAAGATCAAGATCAAGCCGCACCTCAACGACTCCAACGAGGTGCGCCTCGATCTCAGCGAGGAGATCAGCGAGCAAGGCGCGCCCCTCGGCGGAACGCTCGGCGCGATCCCGATCAGCAAGCGCGTCGCGACCACCAAGCTCGTCGTTCAGGACCAGCAGACGGTCGTCATCGGCGGCCTCATCCGCAACGTGACGTCGCGCTCGGAGGAGAAGGTCCCCGTCCTCGGCGACATCCCCGTCCTGGGCGCGCTCTTCCGCAAGCGCACCAACACCGTCGAGAAGCGCAACCTCGTCCTCGTGATGACGCCGTACATCATCCGGAACCAGCAGGACCTCCGCACCGTATTCGAGCGCAAGATGCAGGAGCGCCAGGAGTACCTCGACCGTTACTTCGTCTTCTCCGACTCGTCGGACTACAAGCCCCCGAAGGACTGGTCGCGCACCAACGGCCTCGTCGAGGACATCCGCCAGTCGTACTTCTCGCTCGACGAGAGAAAGCGGCTCGACGAGATCACGAAGCCGCGCGAGCTGAAGACGCACGATCCGCAGCGCCCACTCGAGATGCCGCAAGGCACGACGCGGTCGACGGGCGGGCCCGGCGGACCGACCTCGACCAATCCGCAGGTGGTGCCGTCCGGCGGCGCGACGCCTCCGGTCAACGTGAACCCCGCGGTCCGCAACATCGAGAAGATCGAGAAGTAGGGGAGCGAGCGCATGGAGCAGCGGTTTCTAGGTGAGATTCTTCATCGACGCGCCGGCATCCCGCTCGAACGCCTCGAGGCGATGTACGCGCTCCAGCGCGAGAAGGGGCTCGCGCTCACCGATCTGCTCGTGAACGGCAACATCGTCGACGACGCCACCATCGCCAAGGCGCTCGCCGCCGAAGCGGAGCTGCCGTTCGTCGATCGCGTCGATCCCGAGCGCATCTCCACCGCGCTCGCCACGCGCCTGCCGATCACGTTCGCCAAGAACCGCGCCGGCAAGATGATCATCACGGCCGAGGACGAGAACCTCGTCTACGTCGTCGTCGCCGATCCGTTCGACGTGAGCGCGCTCGACGAGGTCCGTCTCCTCTTCGACAAGAACGTCGAGGCGAGCGTCGCCACCAGCGACGCCATCGAGAACGCCATCAACCGCGTCTACGAGCGCGAGGCCGGCGGCGGCGAGCTCGAGAACGACGAGGCTCGCGTCGACGAGCACGAGGTCGCGGGCGACGACATCCTCGACTCCGACGACGAGGCGCCGGTCATCCGCTGGGTCAACTCGCTCTTCCTCCAGGCGATGAAGGAGCGCGCGAGCGACATCCACATCGAGCCGGAAGAGAAGGAAGTCATCGTTCGCTACAGGATCGACGGCGAGCTCTACGTGGCTCGCCGCGCACCTCGCGCATTCATGAACTCCATCGTCGGCCGCATCAAGATCGAAGCGTCGCTGAACATCGCCGAGAAGCGCCTCCCGCAGGACGGACGCATCACGAAGAAGATCGCCGGTAAGGGCTTCGACATCCGCGTCAGCACCATCCCGACGAGCCGCGCCTACGAGCGCATCGTCATGCGCCTCCTCAACAAGTCGAGCGTGCTTCTCGACCTGCCCGACCTCGGCTTCAGCCCGCGCGACTACCACTTGATGGATGCGCTCATCCACAAGCCCGACGGCATCATCCTCGTCACCGGCCCCACCGGCTCCGGAAAGACCACCACGCTCTACGCGTGCTTGAACCGGATCAACCAGCCCAACATCAACATCCTCACCGCCGAGGATCCGGTCGAGTACGAGCTCCCCCAGATCCACCAGGTGCACGTCAACGCGAAGATCGGCCTGACCTTCGCGAGCGCGCTGCGCGCCTTCCTCCGTCAGGATCCCGACGTCGTCATGGTCGGCGAGATCCGCGACAAGGAGACCGTCGAGATCGCGATCAATGCGTCTCTCACGGGCCACCTCGTGCTCTCCACCATCCACACCAACGACGCGCCCGGCGCCTTCACGCGCATGATCGACATGGGCGTCGAGCCGTTCCTCCTCCGCTCTTCGGTGGTCGGCGTCCTCGCGCAGCGCCTCGTGCGCATGCTTTGTCCGATGTGCAAGGAGCCCTACGAGGCCTCCGCGAACGATCTCGAGGAGCTCGGCATCACGCCCGAGCGTTGCGCCGCCCGCCGCAAGCGCCGAGTCATTCCCGGCTCGCGGTACTACCCGCGCGCGATGAACATCCCGGACGACATCCTCGACACGTACCCGGGTCCGTACGTCACCATCTACCGCCCCAAGGGTTGCGACAAATGCTCGCAGACCGGCTTCATGGGTCGTCGCGGCATCTACGAGCTCCTGATGATGGACGACATGGTCGGTCCGCTCGTCCTCAAGGGCGCGGATGCTCAGACCATCAAGCGCGCCGCGATGGAGCAGGGCATGGACGGCCTCCGCGACGACGGCGCACGCAAGGTGCTCGCCGGAATGACCAGCGTCGAGGAGGTCCTCCTCGCCACGCAGGACGACATGGAGGTCGAGCCCGACCGTCCCAGCGTTCGGAACGTGAGGGTCTAGCCATGGCGGTCTTCGTCTATCGCGGGTTGCTGGTCGCCACCGGCAAGCAGGTCTCGGGGATCCGCGATGCGGACAATCCCAAGGTCCTGCGCGGCGCGCTGAAGAGGGAAGGCATCCTCCTCACTGCGGCGAACGAGGAGACCAACAAGAAGAAGGGCGGCCGCGCCATCAACTTCGGCGCGTTCTTCAATCGCGTGTCGGTCAGCGACGTCGCGATGATGACCCGCCAGCTCGCCACGCTCGTGGGCGCGGGTATCCCGCTCGTCGAGTCGGTGAGCGCGCTCACCGAGCAGGTCGAGAAGGACGAGCTGAAGAAGGTCCTCGCCAACGTGCGCGACGACCTCAACGAAGGCACCAGCCTCGCGAAGTCGATCGAGCCGCACGGCCACATCTTCCCGCCGATCTACGTGAACATGGTGGCCGCCGGCGAGGCCTCCGGAACCCTGGAGACGGTGCTCGAGCGCCTCTCCGATTTCATGGAGGGCCAGGCCCGGCTCCGCGGCAAGGTCACCGCAGCGCTCGCGTATCCGATCCTCATGCTCGGCATGGGCGTCCTCCTCATGACCATGATGATGGTGGTCGTCGTCCCCAAGGTGACGAACATCTACGCGACGCTCGATCGCGCGCTGCCCTGGTACACGGCGCTCCTCATCTTCATCTCGAACACGCTCTCGTCGAACGAGATGGTGGGGTTCATCACCACCGTCCTCACGCTGATCTTCGCGCGTAAATCGTTCCAGGCCGGCACCAAGAAGACCGCCTTCACCGTGATGGCGGTGGTGGCAGGCGTCGCGCTCGTCCTCTTCTTCTTCGTGGTGGGATCGATCTTCCACTACCTGATCGGCATCGGCATCGGCGTGGTCGCGGGAGCGCTGCTCGCTCGGTTCTTCGCGTTCCTCGGCACCAACGCCGGCCAGCTCTGGTTCGACGGCACGAAGCTGAAGCTGCCGCTCTTCGGTCCCGTGTTTCGCATGCTCTCGGTCTCGCGCTTCTCGCGCACGCTCTCCACGCTGCTGAAGAGCGGCGTGCCGCTGCTCAAGGCCATGGAGATCGTCCGTCACGTCCTCGACAACGCCAAGCTGTCGAAGATCGTCGAGGACGCGACCATGTCGATCCGTGAGGGCGAGTCGATCGCCGGGCCGCTCAAGCGCAGCAAGGAGTTCCCGCCCATCGTCGTCCACATGATCGCGGTCGGCGAGAAATCCGGTCAGCTCGAGCAGATGCTCGAGAACGTCGCGCGCGCCTACGACTCGCAGGTCGAGACGCGCGTGCAGGCGATGACGAGCCTCCTCGAGCCGCTCATCATCGTGTTCATGGGCGGCGGCGTCGGCTTCATCGCCTTCTCGATCCTCATGCCGCTCATCCAGATGAACGACTTCGTGAACTGAGGATGATGATGGCCCGCGCCCGCGTCTCGAAGGTGTTCTTCCCGTGGGAGCGGAGGCGCGGGGTGTTCGGCGTCCTCGGTCGCGCTCGGGTACGCCTCGTCGCGGCGGCCGTTGTCGGCCTCGTGCTCGTAATCTGGATCCGCGCTCGCGAGGAGCGCGCGGCAGGGGTCCGTGCGACACGAGCGACAATCACGACCGCTCACGATGCCATTTCGGCATTCCGAGCCGACCACGGCGGCACCTGTCCGAAGGAGCTCGCCGAGCTCGTCGCAGGCGGTTACGTGCAGGAAATGCCGATTGATGCGTGGGGTCGGCCCCTGCGGCTGACCTGTCCCGGGCGCCGGGACGCCCACGGCTTCGATCTTGCGAGTGATGGACCCGACGGCGTGCCCTTCGGCATCGATCGAGTCGAATGAAGCTGAGCAAAGGAGATCCTGTGATGAAGATGGTGTGGATCCGAAGGTACAAGCGAGCAGCGAAGCGCGGTGTCACGCTCATCGAGATCCTGATCGTCCTCGCGATCGTCGGGCTCATCGCGGGCGGCGTCGCCGTCGTCGCGGTGCCGAAGTACGCCGATGCGCAGAAGAAGCAGGCACAGATCGACGCGCGGACCATCCATCCGGCGGCCGAGAAGTACCGCGTCGATCACCCGGGCGATCAGTGCCCGACCGTCGAGCTGCTCCGCGAGAAGAAGGAGCTCTCGACCGCGTCGAAGATCACGGACCCCTGGGACACGCCGTACAAGATCATCTGCGGCGAGGACGACGTGCAGATCACGAGCTTCGGACCGGACAGGAAGGAAAACACCAACGATGACATCCGCGTCCCCGAGAACGCCGTAAAGGCTCAGTGACCGCGACGTGATCGAGCACTCCTGAAGCATCCATGACCCCGCAGTCCCCACTTCCCTCGATGAGCCGCCGCGCTCGCGCCATGGTGCGTGCTCGCGGGCTCACGCTCATCGAGGTGCTCGTGGTGATGTCGATCGTGGCCATCATCATGGGCGCGGTCGTCATCGGCTCTGGACAGCTCGCGAGCTCGCGGATGCGGCACTCGTCGACGATGATCGCAGGCGCCATTCGTGTCGGCTTCGCGCGCTCCAGCGCCACGTCGAAGAGCGTTCGGCTGGTGATGGACTTCACGGAGAGCGAGATCTGGCTGGAGGAGGGCGATCAGCCCATGCTCGTGCAGTCGAAGGACACGAGTGGCACCGGCGGCGCTGCTGCGGCGACCACCGCCGAGAAGCAGGCCATCCAGGAGGGCGCGCGCATCGTGAAGGGGCCTACGCCGCCGCGCACGTCGTTTCGCGAGATCGACGCGGTGGGCCTCGCGGCGAGCGCGCCCGGCAAGGGCCACAAGCCGCTCGAGCGCGGCATCAAGTTCCGCGAGGTGCAGGCGCAACACGACGACAAGCCGCGCACCGAAGGCCGCGCGTATCTCTACTTCTGGCCGGGCGGGCTGACCGAGCGAGCCTCCATCCAGCTCCGCGTGGGCGAGGACAACATCGAGAAGGACGCCATCACGCTGCTCGTCGCGCCGCTCACCGGCAAGACCACTGTAAAGGACGGCGCCATCGCAATGCCGAAGCCGGTCGACGACACCGAGTCGTCGGAACGGCAAGATCCGGGGGCGTTCTGATGACGCTCGCGCGCCGAAAAAAAAGGCATTTCAGCGGGTTCTCGTTGCTCGAGGTCATGGTCGCGATCGCGATCCTGGGCCTCGTGCTCACGGTTATTCTCTCCGCGCAGGGTGGCCTCGCGGCCAGCAACCGCAGCGCCGCGAACATGGGTCAGGCGGTCGTGCTCGGTCGCTGCAAGATGTCCGAGCTCGAAGAGAAGATGCTGAAGCTCGGGTATCCTGAGCTGGACGCGCTCGACCCTGGCGTCCCGTGCTGCGAGGACGAGAAGAACGACGTCTTCACCTGCGACACGCGCATCGAGAAGATCGAGATGCCGAACTTCCAGAGCGGCAACTCGCTCGGCGACGGCGGCGCGCTGGTCGGCCCCGGCTCCGATCCCAACGGCACGGCGGGGATCGCGGGTCTCGTGAATCCCGCGGGCAGCGGCGGCGGGCTCAACCTCGACGTCGACGCCGGCCTCGCGGGCATCGGCTCGTCGCTGCAGTCGCAGATCGGCGGCGGCGCCGGCACACAGGGCCTCCTCTCGATGGTGATGGGGATCATGTATCCCGCCATCAAGCCGATGTTCGAGGCCAGCATCCGCCGCCTCACCGTCACGGTGAAGTGGAAGGAGGGCCTGAACAATCGCGAGCTCCCGCTCGTGCAGTACGTAACCAATCCGCAGCGCGGCGGCTTCGCGGGAAGCGCGCTCCTGCCCGACGGCGGCACCATGGACTTCGCGGCGCCCGGCAGCTCCGCGACCGGCGCAGCGACGGGTACCGGCACCAGCGCGACGCCGCCACGCACGGGGCTCACCCGATGAGCGTCCTTCGTCATGCGGGACACACGCGCGCACGCGCGCGCGCGAGGTCGCAGCGCGGCATGACGCTGCTCGAGGTCCTCGTGTCGCTCGGCGTGCTCGCGATGATCTCCCTCCTCATCTACGGAGCCTTCGACTCGCTGTCCCGCGGCAGGAAGGGCGAGGCGCTCCGCGTCGATCGCGCGCGCCAGGGCCGCGACGCGATGGATCGCATCACGCACGAGATGCAGGGCGCGTTCCTGTCGATGCACAACCCGCAGAACCTCTCGCTGGTCACGCGCCAGACCGCGTTCATCGCCACCAACAGCTCGACGTTCGACCGCATCGATTTTGCCACCTTCGCGCACCGCCGCGTCGAGCGAGAGGTCAAGGAATCCGACCAGGCGGAGGTCGGCTACTTCGTGGTCCGCGACCCCGACCACGACGACAAGATGGATCTCGTGCGCCGCGAGCAGGCGCCGCCCGACTACGAGCCCAAGAAGGGTGGCGTCGTCAATATCCTCGCGGAGGACGTCGAGCTCTTCGACATTCGCTTTCTCGACCCGCTCTCGAGCCAGTGGGTCGAGAGCTGGGACACGACGCAGCTCACCGGCCAGCTCAATCGGTTGCCGCGCGAGGTCAAGGTCACGCTCGTCCTCAAGCCGGTGAAGAACAGCCCGCCGTTCCGCTTCGTGACCAAGTTCGTGCTCCCCATGCAGCAGCCCCTCAGCTTCGGGATCCCGCGATGAAGAGCGCAGCGAACAAGCAGGGGAAGAAGCTGTCGACACGCGCGCGCGCCCGCGCCAGGAAGCGGAAGAAGGAGGCCGGCATCGCCCTCGTCATGGTGATGGGCGCCATCGCCATCCTCACCGTCATGCTCGCTGAGTTCCAGGACGAGACGAGCGCCGAGCTCGCCGCCGCGACCGGACAGCGCGACAGCCTCCAGGCCGAGTACATGGCGGTGAGCGCCGTGAACCTCTCCCGTCTGCTCATCGCCACCGAGCCGACGATGCGCAAGGCCATCGCGCCCCTCTTCCAGCTGATGAAGCGAACGCCTCCGCAGCTCCCGGTCTGGGAGTTCTCGGATCGCCTGCTCGGCGTGTTCAACGACGAGGAGTCGGGCAAGGACTTCGCGCAGACGGTCGGTCTCGACCTCGCCCAGGGCAAGAACCTCGGCATGAAGGGCGGCAAGTACGAGCTCGTCATCGTCGACGAGGACTCGAAGATCAACGTCAACCTCGGCGCTGCCAACGACATCGCGCACATCCGTCTCGCGCAGGAGATCATGTCGCTCATCGGTCCGCCGCAGTACTCGCCGCTCTTCGAGCAGAAGGACGCGACCGGGCAGTTCCACGATCGCATCGCGGTCTGCCAGGCCATCATCGACTGGGCCGACGTCGACGAGCAGGCGTTCAATTGCGATCTCAGCCAGCTCTCCGCCGCGCAGAACGCCGGCGTCGAGGACGCCTGGTACCAGCTCCTTCCCAAGTCGTATCGCCGCAAGAATGCGCCCTACGACTCGCTCGAAGAGCTGCACATGGTGCGCGGCATCAGCGAGGACTTCTGGTCGACATTCATCGATCCCGATCCGTCCAATCCCAAGAAGCGCGTGGTCACGGTGTGGGGACAGGGCGCGGTCAACGTGAACACCGCCAACGCGCAGACGCTGCTCGGCGTCGTCTGCGCCGGCGCGCCTACCGCCGACATCTGCACCAACCTCGATCAGGCCGCGCTGTTCCTCACCGGCGTGACCATGGCGCGCGGAATCACCATGGGCGCTCCGATGTTCGGCAGCACGCGAGACTTCGTCACCGCGCTGAGCGGGCAGGGGCAGCTCGGGCCGCTGCTCGCGTCGATCGGCATGAAGCCCGTCGTCTTCAAGTCGCAGACCGAGTTCCAGAAGAGCATCACCACCGAGAGCAAGATGTTCTCGATCTACGCGGTGGGCGTGAAGAAGGGCTATCGCCGCGAGACACGCGTGCAAGTGCACGCCGTCGTCGACTTCCGCAATGCGCCGAACCTCTCGCAGCCGGCGCCGGTCACGAATGCGCTGGGCGGCGGCACCACGCCCACGCCGGCGGCGTCGGCCAGCGCGTCGGCTACGCAGACCAGCGCCGAGGCCATCGCCGCGGCTAACGCGCCCAGCACGGGCGGCACGGTCGTCTACTACCGAGTGCAATAGAGAAGGGCAGCGCGAATGAGCACCTGGTTGGGCATCGACATCGGAACAACGGCAGTCAAGGTCGCCGCGATCCGCACGGCGTACCGCAAGGTGCAGCTCGTCGGCCTCGCGAGCGTCGAGGTCGCGCAGGCAGGAGGCGTCGCGGAGGCGCTGGTCCTCGCGGCACGCGCGGTGATGGGAGACCGAGGCGGGCTCGGTGACGCCATCGCCATCTCGCTCGAGGGACAGCGCGGCACCGTGAAGGTGGTGGGCTTGCCGCTCTCGGCCGCGAAGCAGCTCGCCGAGGTCCTCCCGTTCGAGCTCGAGTCGGTGCTGCCGTTCGACATCGAGGAGGCGGTCTTCGACTATCGCGTGCTCCCCGGCGTTCGCGACGTGAAGGGCGAGGAGCTCGCGGTCCTGGTGGGCGTCGCCAAGACCGCGGACGTCGCCGCGCGCATCCAGCTCGTCAAGACTGCGCTCGCCGCAGAGCCGGAGCGGGTCGGCATCGGAGCGTTTCCCATCGCGAACCTCCTGCCGTTCATCCCTGCGCTCGCCGAGGGCATCGTCGCCGTGTGCGATCTCGGCACGGTGTCGAGCGACGTTCTCGTGATGAAGGGTGGCGAGCCGCTCTTCGCGCGCACGGTCGCGCTCGGCACGAAGGGACTGCCGGGCACGGCAGCCAAGCTCGCGCGGGAGCTCCGCACCACCATCGCCGCGCATCGCGCGCAGGGAGGCGAGGCGCCCACGCGCCTCCTCTTGTGTGGCGGCGGAGCCTACGTCTCGGGTGCCGAGGCGTTCCTCTCGAGCGCCCTCGAGATCCCGGTCGAGGTGCTGCCGCCCCCCGCTATCGAGATGGTCGGCATCGCGCCCGAGCACCACGCCGCGGTGGCACGCTTCGCGAAGGCGGTGGGCCTGGCGCTCGGCCTCGGACCTCGCGTTGCCGGGTTGAATCTGCGGAAGGGCCCGCTCGCGTTCGAGCGCGGCTTCGCATGGGTGAAGGAGAAGGTGCCGCTCCTCGCTGGCCTCGCTGCCGTGATCCTGGTGAGCTTTCTCTTCTCCGGGTGGGCGCAGCTGTACGCCAAGTCGAAGGAGAAAGCGGTCCTCGAGAAGGCGCTCTCGCTGGTCACGAAGGACGTCCTCGCCGAAGAGACGTCGAGCCCGGCGCGCGCCAACGAGCTGCTCGCCTCGCAGACCACGCTCGCCGACGAGGATCCGCTGCCCCACGCCGACTCGTTCGACGTCATGGTGAAGATCTCCGAGCTCATCCCGCAGTCGATGACTCACGACATCGAGGAGCTCGACATCCAGAAGCAGCACGTCATCCTCCATGGCATCGTGGAGAGCATCCCCGACGCGCAGGCCATCAAGACGGCGCTCGAAGGCGAGCGCTGCTTCGCTGACCCCAAGATCACGCGGACCACCGCGCAGGTCGGCGGCACCGCGCAGAAGTACGTGCTCGAGTTCGACATCAAGTGCCCCGAGGATGTTCGGGGCGGCGCCAAGAGGACCGCGAGTGCCACGGGCTCGCCATCGGCGAGCGCGCCGGCCACGACCGGAGGTACCAAGTAATGGTGATTCCCATCTTCGAGCGATCGGGGCTCAATCCGCGCGAGCAGCGAATGGCAAGTATCGCCGTCGTCGTCGTCGTCGTGATGCTCATTCTCGCGATTCCGATTGGCCTCCAGACCCTGGTATCCAGCCGGCGCGCCGAGAACGACGACCTCCGCAGCGCGATGGTCTCGGTCAACAACGCACGCGCGCAGATCCGCGAGCGCCAGGAGCGGAAGACCTCGATCGCCCAGCGCTACGGGCGAAAGGCCCCGCAGCTCGCGGGGTTCCTCGAGCAGAGCGCCAGCGCGCAGAAGCTTCAGGTCACCGACTCCGTCGACCGCCCCGACGTCCCGCACGGAAAACGTTACGTCGAGCGCAATACCGTCATTCACTTGAAGAAGTCCGGAATGGCGGCGATTGCCAAGTTCCTCGAAGCCATCGAGAAGAGTGGATTTCCTGTCGCGGTATCACGATTGAACATTCGCAAGCGCGCCGGCGAGCCGGACTCCTACGACGTCGAGGTCGGCGTCAGCGCGTATGACCGCACCGAGCCGGCGGCCCCCGCCGCCGGCGGCGCGCCCGTCCCGGAGAAGAAGCCGTGAACGAGGTCATGAAGGAGCGCCTGAAGCGCATCGCCCCGAAGGTCGGCTACCCGCTCTTCTATTTGTTCTCACTCGTGGTGTTCCTGTCGTGGACGTTTCCGTACGAGAAGCTGAAGGAGCGCATCGTCACCACGTTCAACGCGCAGCAGCGGACGTCTTCCGCGCCGACCGAGCTGCAGATCGACGAGCTCGACTCCTCGTGGCTCACCGGCGTGAAGGCGAAGGGCGTCAGGCTCATCTCGCCGTCGGCGGATCCGACGAAGGCGCCCATCGAGATCAAGATCGACGAGGCGCGCGCGCGCATCTCGTTGCTGGGGCTCCTGGTCGGGAACAGGGACGTGAGCTTCCGCATCGACGCCTTCGACGGCACCATCAAGGGCTCGTTCGACGACAGCGGCAAGGAGCGGAACGTCGACGTGACGTTCGACGGCGTCGACATGAGCAAGATCGACGCGATCGCGGCCAACGTCGGCTTCCCGCTGGAAGGGAAGCTCTTCGGGAACCTGAAATTGCAGCTGCCCGAGGGCAAGGCGTCGAAGGCCAACGGCACCGTCGCCCTCGAGATCCGCGACATGGTCGCGGGCAATTCGAAGGAGCTCATGGTCAAGACGCCGCTCGGGCCATTCACGCTCCCGCCGCTCAAGGTCGGGACCTTCGCGGTCAACGGCGACGCCAAGGAAGGCATCCTCAAGATCACGAAGGTCGGGGCTTCGGGCAGTGACGTGGACGTCACCGGCGACGGTCGCGTGCAGCTCCGCGAGGTCGCCACGGACGCGCACCTCGAGGTGAATCTCAAGTTCAAGCTCAACGACGGCTACCGGACCAAGAACGACAAGACCAAGATGCTGTTCGGCGCGCCGGGCGTGAAGGACAAGCCGATGCTCGAGATGGACCCGCGCATGGCGAAGGCCAAGTCGGCCGACGGGTTCTACGCGCTGCGCATCGGTGGCACCCTCGCGAAGCCCGATCCGCAGCCGGGCGGCGGCAGCGTGGCCGTACCGGGGTTCGGCGCGTCACCGAGCGGCACCGTGGCCGTGCCGGGCGGCTTCAACTTCAAGTAAGACCGCGACGTCGGCGCCACGCTCGCGTGATAGAGCACGTGGCATGGCGATGCTCGTCGGGGTCATTCATCTTCCTGCGCTGCCGGGCAGCCCGCGCTCCACGCTGACCGCCGCCGAGTGCGCGCGCGAGGCGGCAAACGACGCGCGGATCCTCGCGGACGCGGGCTACGACGCGATCGTCGTCGAGAACTTCGGCGATGCGCCGTTCTTCGCCACGAAGGTGCCGGCCGTAACCATTGCAGCCATGACGGCATGCGCCGTGGCGGTGCGCGCGGCCGCGCCGAGCGTGTCCCTCGGGATCAATGTATTGCGCAACGATGGCGAGGCGGCGCTCTCCATCGCCGTGTGCACGGGCGCGAGCTTCGTGCGGATCAACGTGCTCACCGGCGCGCGGGTGACCGATCAGGGCATCGTGCAGGGCGATGCGGCGGGCACGCTGCGGCTGCGGCGCGCGCTCTTTGCCGAGCAGGTGGCGGTCTGGGCCGATGTCGACGTGAAGCACTCCGCGCCGCTCGGCGCGCCGCGACCGCTCGTGCAAGAGGTGGAGGATCTGACGAAGCGCGGCATGGCCGACGTGGTCCTGGTGACCGGCGAGGGCACCGGGAAGGGCGTCGACCTCGAGAAGCTCGCGGCGGTGAAGCGCGCATCGGGCAAGCCGGTGCTGGTCGCGAGCGGCGCAACGCTGGCGACGCTTTCGGCGCTTGCGACGTCCTCGGACGGCGTGGTGGTGGGCAGCGCATTGCGCGCGGGTGGCATCCCGGGCGGCGCGATCGACGCGCAGCTCGCGCACGATTTCGCGGTGAGCTTCCGAACAGCGTTCGCGTCGTCGGCCCGCGGCTAAAACGAGCCGTGGAGGCCGAGCCACGTCGGGCCCACGTCGGGGCGCACGGTGAGCGATGCCTTCGCGCTCGCGCCCGGTGGGGTGGGCGCCGCTTCGCTGCTCGATTGCTTGCTCTGGAGGACCAGGCCCACGACGCCCGCGCCGATGCCCACGCCGCCGGCGATGAACGCGATCGTCGAGATCGTGCCGAGCGTTTTTGCCGAGTCGATGTCGCTCTGCTTCGCCGAATCGCACACGTCGTTCGGGCAGCCC
>JAYTOQ010000499.1:0-2783 GCA_043747665.1 Polyangiaceae bacterium
GCGATCGAGCCCATCACCGACGACTCCGCGGTGGCGGTGAGCGCGAACGAGGCTCCGTCGAGCGGGCGCGTGAGCTTGGAGATGCCGAAATCGAGCACCTTCACGAGCTCGGTCCCGTCCCGCCGCTCCACGATGAACAGGTTCGACGGCTTGAGATCACGATGCACGATGCCCAGCACGTGCGCCTCCGCGACCGCTACGCATGCGTGCAGCACGTGATCGACGGCCAACCCGACGTCGAGGGGACCGGTGTCGAGGAGGCGACGCGCGAGATCGACGCCGCGCAGGTACTCCATCACGATGTACGGGCGACCGTCCGCGGAGCGGCCCACGTCGAGGACGCGCGCCACGTGATCGCTCTCGACGCGCGACGCCGCCTGCGCCTCGCGGAGGAAACGACCGCGATCGGAGTCGGTCGAGCGAAGCAGCTTGATCGCGACGCGCGTGCCGAGCTCGAGATGCCTCGCCGCCAGGACCACGCCCATGCCGCCCTCGCCGAGACGCCGCTCGACCCGGTATTTCCCGCCCAGCACGTCGCCCTCCGCGAGGCCCGGCGCGAGCTCGCTCCGCTCGGCGAGCGCCGAAGCGGGCAGCGCGGCCTCGAGCTCGGCGAGCGCCCGCGCCACCTCCTAGGCGTCCGGTCGCGCGCCAGGCTCCTTCGCGAGCATCTGCTCGACGAGCCCCTCGAGCCCGAGCGGCGCCTCTGGGCGCTCCTCGCGCACGAGCGGCGCCACCTCGAGCAGCACGCGCGCGAGCAGCGCGTGCGTGGTCTCGGCAGAGAACGGCGGCCGGCCGAGGAGGCACTCGAAGAGCACGCACCCGAGCGAGAAGACGTCGCTCGCGGGCTCCACCTCGGCTTCGCCGCCCACCCGCTCCGGCGCCATGTAGACCGGCGTGCCGACGAGCGCGCCGCGTGCCGTCAGCGTCTCCGCGTCGCGAGGTCGAGCGATCCCGAAATCGAGCAGGCACGCCTCGCTCGTCGCGATGCGATGCGATCGGCATGCGCTGAGGCGCTCGCGACGAGGAAGACGTTCGACGGTTTGAGGTCGCGATGCGTGATGCCCGCGCGATGCACCTCGACCAGCGCGCCTGCGAGACGGCGGCCGAGCACGACCACTTCGCGGATGGCCAAGCGACCGAGCGTGAGGCGCTCCGCGAGGCGGCATCCCTCGAGCCGCTCCATCACGAGGTAGCGCGAGCCTTCGTGGGTGCCGTGCGCGAGGCACTTCACGATGGCGGGGTGCGAGACCTTCTCGAGTGATCGCACCTCGCGCTCGAACCGCGCGGTGTCCTGATCTCCCCCGCCCTGCACGATCTTCACGGCGACCGGGCGGCCCTCTTCGCGATCCTGGGCGGCATAGACGACGCCCATTCCTCCCTCGCCGATGCGCTGGTGGAGCTCGTAGCGATCGGCGATGACGTCACCGGGACCTGGGCCGCGCGCCCAATCCTGGAGACCGCGCAGCGTGCGATCGTCGAGGCTCACGGCTCGAACCCCAGCACCGCGCGAGCCTCTTCGCGGAACTCCTCGTCGCTGGCGGTGATCTCGCGCAGCTGCTCGAGCACGCGCTCGCGCAGCGCACGCCGCGTCCAGGAGAGGTAGTTGGTGACGTCCGTGACGGCGATCCCGCACGCCGCTGCGACCTCCGCGTACGAAGGACGCGCGCCCGTATCTGCGAGCTCGGGCTCGAGCACGTAGCGGCGGAACACGTCGAGGTAGACCTGCTTGCCTTGCTCGGCGCACGCGGCCTCGAGCGCCGACAGCGCGGCGGAGAACAGATTGCGCGTCCACTCCTGGTCGAAGCATGCGTCGGCCGCAGAGACGCGGCGCGCGTCATCGAGCGCGCCCGAGCGCGAGAGCTCCTCCTCGACGACGTCGAAGTCGAGGCTCAGGCGCAGCGCTCTCCCGCCCCGCTTCTGCCTCGAGGCATCGCGTGCCAGCTCAGCGACGTAGTTGTCGAGGCTCGCCCGCAGGTACGTGCGGAACCTCGCGCGCGACGGATCGTAGGAGCCGAAATGGCTCTTCTCGAACGCGCGCGCGAAGAACCCTTGCGTCACGTCGCGCGCGTCCTCGGCATCGCGTCTCCACTTGAGCCGCACGTGCGCGTAGACGGGCCGAAAATACGCGCGCACGAGGAGGTCGAACGCGCGCGCCCGCGCTGCCGGATCATCGCTCGCGACCGCCCCGATCGCGGAGCCGCGGGTGGTCGGGAACCGGCCCCCGCGCTGCTTCGGGTCGAAATCGGACGCCATCGCTAAAGGACCAATGAAGAACGGCGAAAGGAAGGTCGAGAAACGAACTCTGCCGGAGCATAGCCCCCCCTCCCGGAGGCGCGCCTGGCCCTTGTCTTTCCGGAGATCGCCATGTCTTTTGCCGATGCCAGCGTGTACTCAACCGTCATCAAAACCCTGCGTCGTTCGCTCCCGTGGCTCGTGACCGCCTTGCTGTGCCTGCGCGCCCCGCCGGCGCGCGCGGACGACACCGCAGGCGATCGCCTCTTTCGCGAAGGACGCGCCCTGATGCTCGAAGGACGCTTCGCCGAGGCCTGTCCGAAGCTCGAGGAGAGCCAGCGCCTCGAGCCGCACGTGGGAACGCTCCTCAACCTCGCCGCCTGTCACGAGCGTGAGGGCAAGGTCGGCAGCGCATGGGTCGAGTACCAGAAGGCGCTCACCGCAGCACGCGCAGAGGGACAGGCAGAGCGCGCGCAGCTCGCGGCCGCGCGGATCAAGGTGCTCGAGCCGCGTGTGCCGTGGCTGCGGATCTCGTCGTCCGCGGAGGACAT
>JAYTOQ010000500.1:0-1791 GCA_043747665.1 Polyangiaceae bacterium
CCGATCGACGCGGTAACCAGCAAGCTGCTCGCCGTCGCGAGGAGCGACGCGAGCTCCGGCTAGCCCGGCCTCTCACACGTCATCTGCTTGCAGTGACGGACCCAGGCGGCCTCATTGCTTTCCGTCACGGCCCCTCTGCCAATCGCGCTTCGTCTGCCCACGTGAGTGATATGCTCAGCGCCACTTTCGTGACCGCCGTGGCCCCCGTCGTCCAGCTCCCCAAGTCGGGGGATTCCCTGCTCGGCAAGTACGTCCTCGAGAAGCCCCTCGGTCAGGGCGGAATGGGCGTCGTCTACGCCGCTCGGCACGAATTGCTCGGGCAGCGGGTCGCCGTGAAGTTTCTCCTCCCGGAGATCGCGTCGCACGGGGACTCGGTCGCGCGCTTCCTCAACGAGGCGCGCGCCGCGAGTCGCATCGAGAGCGATCACGTCGCACGCGTCCTCGACGTCGGCCTCGTGGACGGTGCGCTTCCGTACATGGTGCTCGAGTTCCTCGACGGTGACGATCTTGCGGTCGTCTTGCGGAAACGCGGGCCGCTGCCGATTGCGGACGTCGCGGACTTCATGCTCCAGGCGATCGACGCGCTCGCGTACGCGCACGCGCTCGGCATCGTGCACCGCGATTTGAAGCCGTCGAACTTGTTTCTCGTGCGGCGGCAGGACGGGACCGCGCGCGTCAAGGTGCTCGACTTCGGTATCTCGAAAATGATGGGAGCCCAGGGCTTGGGCGGCGACATCACCAAGACCAACGCGATGCTCGGCTCGCCGCTCTACATGTCGCCGGAGCAGCTCCGCGATTCCAAGAACGTCGATCACCGCTGCGATATCTGGGCGCTCGGCGTCATTGCGTATGAGCTCCTGACGAATCATCCGCCGTTCATGGCCGACAACGCCGTGGCCCTCTTCGCGGCGATTCAGGAGTCCGAGCCGATGAGCCCCCGCGCGCGCAGGCCCGACGGCGCGGTTCCGCCTGAGCTCGAGCGCGCGGTTCTCGGATGTCTGCGTCGGAACCCCAACGAGCGTTTTTCGTCCGTGACGGAGCTCGGCGCGGCGCTCGTCCCGTTCGCCACTGACGTGGGGGCACGCGCGTTCCAGAATGCGAAACGGATCTTGCCGTTGCGTGTCACGGCAAGCATGCCGATGGGGCCGCAGCCATTCGCGGCCCCTGCGCCGTCCGCGCCCTCACCCTCGGCACATACGGTGGCAGCCCCTGGTGGCGCGTACGCCAACTCGGCGGATCCGTGGGCGACCTCACGCGCAGGTGCCACTCCGTCGGGACGGAGCCGCGCGGGGCTGTTCGCGGCGCTTGGTTTGGCGGGCCTTCTCGGGCTCACCAGCGTGCTCGCAGGCGCGCGATACGTGATGGTCCATCGCCACACGGGAGCCGCGCAGAGCGCCGCGGCCGCGGCGAGCCCCACTGGCGAGACGATGCCCTTTTCCGCGAGCGCGGCGACCGGCGTTGCGACGAGCACCGCGGTCCCAAGTGCCGTTGCACTGCCGTCGGCCAGCGCGCCTGCGTCGCTTCCGCCTCCGGCCGCTCCGGCGACGCCTGCACTCGCCTCCCATGCGCCACCCGCGCCGCGCCAGATGGGCAAAGCAACTCCTCCAACATCTTTGCCGGCCAGCGCTTCGCCGCCAGCACGGCCGAGCCCTGCCGCGCCCCCGCGCGATTGCGACCCTCCCTACACGATTGATGGCGCCGGACACCATGTCCTCAAACCGGGGTGCGAATGATCATCCGAAGAGCCTTGACGATCGCGCTTGTCCTGATGGCCTCGGCCGTCCCGTCGAT
>JAYTOQ010000501.1:0-2194 GCA_043747665.1 Polyangiaceae bacterium
TGGTTGCTGTCCGCCGCAGCGGGCTCCGTGCCGGCGTCCGGACCAGACGCGCACGATGCCGCTGCCATCGCCATCGCCGTGAGACAAACAGCGCGCGTCACTCTTCCGGCCATGACGACCTCCGCCGCTCGACGATGGCTGCGAAGTGCATGCGCGAGCCACGTCCGCGTGTCTTCGCGAGCGCCGCGAAAAACCCGCCGTGTCATTCGCGCCCAACGAGACGCTCCTCCACGCGCAATCGGCGTGTCGCAGCGGTCGTCGTCCGCGACGCTCGCTCGCGCTCCTCGTCGTGCCTGACACGACGGTTCGCCGAAGGCGAATGCGGGGGAGCCGCCGCAGCGCAGCGCCCCACAAGGGTAAAAAAACCGAAAAGCCTCATCTCGAGAGCGACGCTCGCGAGATGAGGGCTTTGGGGTTTGGGGTTTGTGGGCGCAGAGGGACTTGAACCCCCGACTTCAACCGTGTGAAGGTCGCACTCTACCGCTGAGTTATGCGCCCGATGCGAGGAGAGGATTACTCCACCGCTTCCGGGCTTTCAAGCTCGGTCAACGGTCGTCGCGAACAGGCTTCTTCCCGGGTCCGCCCGGAGCGCCCGGAGCGCCCGGAGCGCCGGCATCCGTCCGGCCAGGCGTGCTGCCGGCCGTGCCGCTGGGCGCGCCGCCCGCGCCGCCGCCCAGCGACGTCGTTCCGCCCTCGCAGGCGTAGCCGTCGGGCGAGGCCTTCAGGCTGCCGTCCTGTTCGTGCTTGAAGAAGCGCAGCGCCGCCTCCATGTCCTCGCTCGCAAGCGGATGGGGCCCGGGACGCGTGCAGTATGCATGCGGCCAGCCGGCCTTCGCGAGGCCGTCGTGGAGCTGTTTGGTCTTCGGCCCCAGGTCAGGATCGTCCTGCGCGCTGATGAGCATCACGGGCACCGGCTTCGGGGCCTTCCGCGCCGGCTCGAGCGGCCCGGCACCGACGATGGCATACGCGTTCGCCGGGAAGAGGCCGTGCTCCGCGAGATAGGCGGCGAAGAAGCCGCCGTTCGAGTAGCCGAGCACGTAGCGCTTGTGCGAGCTGCCCTCGAGGATCGCATCGACCTGCCACAGGACGCGATCCCACTCGGCGACGACGTTCTTGAACGCCTGCGGATCCTCGACCTCCTGCGGCCAGCAGAAGTGATCGGACAGCTCCGCCTTCCACGCGCAGAGACCGCGCTTGCCTCGCGGCACGACGACCGCGAAGCCCTTGGAAACGGCGGAGCGCACGATGCGCCACTCCTCCGGCGAGCCGTGCCCCGCGTACATGCCATGCAGGTAGACGAGCACGGGCGTCTCTTTCGTCGTCGTCTCGGGCACGGCGAAGCACGTGTCCTGCGGGCCGACCTCGAAGCCGTCCGGGCACCACGATTCGGAGGCACTCAGCGTCGCCACCGGCTTGCTCGGTGAGCATGCCGATGTAGGCGCGAGGGCCGCAACGCAGGCGACGCACGCGAGCGCCGCAAGCCGCGTCGACACGAGCGGCCGGGCCCGGCGAGCAGAAATCGAGCTGATCTGGGTCCTCATCCCCTGCCGCGCACTCTACACGAGCTTCGCGCTCTCGCGATCTTCGAGTCGATGGGTGGTGACGTGAAGGAGGCGGTTCCAGAGCTCCTCGCGGCCTGCGCCGGTCTCCGCGCTGGTGCCGACCACCTTCACGCCGGCCTGCTTCTCGATCTGCTTGAGCCGCGGCTTCTGCTCCGACTTGGAGAGCTTGTCGAGCTTGGTCACGGCGAGGAACACCGGCAGACCCTCGCGCTGTCCCAGGAACTCGACGAGGTCCTGCTCCTCCTGCTCGACGCCGCGCCGTGCATCGACGAGCACCACCACCGCCTCCAGCGTGGGGCGGTCCTGCAGGTAGCTCTCGAGGAGCTGCTTCCAGTCGCGCGACTCCGCCTTGGAGACCTTGGCGTAGCCGTAGCCGGGGAGATCCACGAACACGAGCTTCGGGCCGCCGGCGACGGCGATGTCGAAGAAGTTGATCTGACGCGTGCACCCCGGCGTGCGGCTCGTGCGCGCGAGGCCCTTCCGCGCGAGCATCATGTTGAGGAGGCTCGACTTGCCGACGTTTGACCGACCGGCGAACGCGATCTCCGGCCCCTTCGGCGCCGGGATCTGCTCGCGCTTCTGCGCGCCGGCCGTGAACTCGGCCTCGCTGATGCGGACCTCTTTGACAGGAG
>JAYTOQ010000502.1:0-2002 GCA_043747665.1 Polyangiaceae bacterium
AGCGCTCGATCTCCGCGACGATCCGCGCGCGTTCGTCGAGGAGCTCGCCGCACAAGCGCTGCACCCAGTCGCTCACCTCGGAGTGGCTCGCGGCCCCGCCCACCGCCTCGAGCGCGCGCGCCATGTCGTGCGCGGTAGCGAAGCGATCACCCGGCGCCGCCGCCGATGCCCGACGCACGATGGCATCGAAGGGCGTGAGCTCCGGAGCGATGGCGCTCGGCAAGGTGAGCTCGTTCTTGATGATGCGGGTCAGCGCGGCGCCCTCGTTGTCGCCGGCGAACATGCGCACCCCGGTGAGCGCCTCGAAGAGCACGACGCCCGCGGCATAGATGTCCGCCGTCCGCGTGAGCGGCTGCGCGGCCAGCTGCTCGGGCGACATGTAGAGAACCTTGCCCTTGATGTCGCCGTCGCGTGTAGTATGCACGCGTCCCGCGGCCTTGGCGACGCCGAAGTCGAGCACGCGCGCCACGCCGTCGGTGCCCACGAGGATGTTCTGCGGGGTCATGTCGCGATGGACGAGCCCGAGCGGCTGGCCCTTCTCGTCGACCGCCATGTGCGCGGCGTGCAGGCCCTGGAGCGCGCCGGCCACGATGGCGATGACCACGCGAGGCGGCAGCCGTTCTCCACGGTCGCGCGCGCGCCGGACCAGGCGCGAGAGCGACTCGCCACGGATGTACTCCATCACGAGGAGCAGCTCGTTCTCGCGCATGACCACGTCGAGCGTGGAGACCACGTTGGGGTGCTGGATGCGCGAGGCGAGGCGCGCCTCGTCGAGGAACATCGACGTGAACTCGGCGTCGTGCGCGTACTGCGAATGCAGCCGCTTGATGGCGACGGTCCGGAGGAAGCCGGCGGTCCCGATGAGGCGGCCCAGATGGACGGTGGCCATCCCGCCCGAGGCGATCGCGTCGTAGATCGCGTAGCGATCGACGAGCAGCGGAGCCGCGGCGGTCGGAGCGTTCTGTGCAGAAGCCCCAGTCATCCATTGGAAAGGGTACGCAAGCGCGCACGTCCGGACCAGTCCGTTCCGGCGATTCACGGCGGCTCGAGACCATGGCGACACGGCGGGGCGTGAACGTCGGTGTGCGCGAGGGCCAGTCACGGGTTCGCCGGGGGCATGCGGAAGCTGTTATTCTCCGGGCATGCGCGCTCGTGTTGCGGTTGCCACGAGCGTGGCGGCACTTGCCTTGCTCGGTGTGGCTGCCTGTGGCTTCGGCGTCGATCTCGACGGCGTCTTCGGAGGCCCTGCGTCGGAGGGCGGCATCTCGGCGGAAGGCTCGGTCGACGGCGGGACGGACGGCCCTCCCGAGGCCGGTATTCCGAGCATCCCCATCGAGCAGATCGGGATGGGGTCGAACTTCGCGTGCGCTCGGCGCCGCGACGGCACCGTCATGTGCTGGGGCGCGACCGACGTCGGTGGCGAGCTCGGGGACGGCCTCCAGATCGCATCGAGCACGCCGGTCCTCGCGACGGGCATCAGCGACGCCGCCGACGTCAGCGTCGGGCAGCACCACGTCTGCGTCGCGCACAAGACCGGCACCGTGTCGTGCTGGGGCTACAACGAATTCCGCCAGCTCGGCGACGGCACCACGACGAACAGCCCGACCGCCAAGGATGTCGTCGCGTTGACCGACGCCACGAACGTCGCGATCGGCTACGCGCATTCGTGCGCACTCAAGAAGGACGCCACCGTCCAGTGCTGGGGTGACAACAAATCGGGTCAGCTCGGCGATGGCACCGTCGTCCCGCGCTCGCAGCCCGCGCCGGTCATGGGCCTCGCGGGCGTCAAGCAGATCGCCGCGTCCACCAGCACCACGTGCGCGCTGCTCACGAGCGGCGACGTGATGTGCTGGGGCAAGAACGACGTCGGTCAGGCCGGCGCGCCGGTGCAGCCCGCCGTGCAAGTAGTGGTGAAGGTGGCGGGGCTCACGGGCGTCACCATGATCGCCGCCGGATCGCAGTCCGAGCATTTCTGCGCGCTCGCCGGCACCGAGGTCCGGTG
>JAYTOQ010000503.1:0-5050 GCA_043747665.1 Polyangiaceae bacterium
GTAGCCGCCCATGGCCGGCAAGGCAGCGGCGAGAGGCCGGACTTCGTGCGAATACGACGCCGCGAGGACGCTCATCGCGGAGGGCTCGGTGCTGCGGGACACCCGCACGAGGCCCGTCGACTCACGCTTTCCTGCGGGCGAAAAAACGTGTCATCGTCGGGACCCTCGATCGCGACGACCTCGGCGAAAGGATCCGCTCGTCGAACGACGTAACTCGCTCGATCGCGAGACCGTCAGGCGCGACTACCTCGGCAAGAACCGGCCGCGAGACGAATCGATCGACGCCCGCGCGCAGCAGGGCTTCGATTTGCGTGCTTTTTGCACCGAATATCAGGCGAGGAAGTCACCGAGAAACGAAGCGACGAAGAAGAGGGACGGGTATTGCCGACCCGGCACGAAGGTCCCCCGAAACATTGGACCGCTCACCGAAGACGCCCGACGCGACCTCCTCGAGATTCTACGAAGAGCAGGAGGAGCCGCTTCCGGCGGAGGTCGCGAAGCTCCACCTCAGCATCACGCTCGACAACCTGACCACGTTCGAGGAGGCGCCCAAGGAGCGCCGCCTGGAAGCTCGGCGTGTCGCGCAGGCCACGGCGAACAAGAACGTGCTCCGCCGGCGACGGGACGCGGCGGCGGTGGCGGCGGCGACGGCGGCGGCGGCGGCGGAGTAGAATCGCAGCTCGGCGTGTCGCCGGGTGCGGAGCTACTCCATGCGTCTGTTCTTCGACAGCAACACGCGCCTCGCGACCTTGACGCTCAGCGCGAGGCCCTCTTCGCCCGTTGGGCAGCGAACCTGCCTCCGGCGATGCACACCGATGGACGCCAGTTCGCCGAGTCGAGCATCGTCGAGTCGAACTACTTCCTCACGAACGATGTCGGTTTCATCGCGCGAGCGCAACGACTCGGCGCCAGCGTTACCGCTTGCTGGCCAAGCGACCTGCCCTTCGTGCCGTAGGTCGGGCTTCGACAGTTTGGGGCGGGTTTGGGGCGCCCTCTGCGAGCACCACCCGCTTTGACGTCTCAGCGATGCGAGATCGTCAATGAATCTAGCGGAGGAGGAGAGATTCGAACTCCCGGACAGCTTGCACCGTCGGCGGTTTTCAAAACCGCTGCCTTAGACCACTCGGCCACTCCTCCAAGTACTGCACATTCTATCGATTCTCCGCGCTCCTGACCTCCATGTTGTGCGCCGCGCGGGGCGCTGCTGCCCATCTCTTGCCCATCTCTACTACGAGGCGCGCTTCCCGAGGGACTCGATGGCCTTCTGGCGAGCACCCTCATTCGAGTGCGCTTACCTGGCGGACACCTGCATGTGCCGGTGACCGGCGAGGTCTCGGACTGTCGGCGCTCTTCTCGAGCTTCGACAAGAGCCCGTCACCGCATCCGCTCACGGCATATGACAAGGGCTCTGACCAGAGCAAGTCGGGCTCGACCACGACCACAGGTGCAGCGACCAGCACCGCGACGTCGACGGCCACGAGCAACACCGGCACCGGCACCGGCACCGGCACGGGCATGGGCGGCGGCACGGATACGTCGGGCGCGGGCACGACCACCGACGGCGACGCATGCGGCGGGCTTCGCGGCAACGCCGGTGGCGGAAGTGGAAGCGGCGGCCACTGAGCAAACGGACACGCAACGACGGGCGTGAAGAGCGCCCACGGCACGCGCGTGGCGCTTCCGTGGGCTTTCTCCCCAGGGCCGAGGTCGTTTGCGGATGGTAGACTCGCCGGGTGCAAGGCCGTCGTCGATTGCATTCCTCGGCATGAGCGCGTGGCAACACCTGAGCATCGAGGTCACGAAGAGTGCGATCAGCTCGACCGGACACCGCGAGCTCCCCACGGATCACCGAGAGCGGCGGCGTCGCGACGAACGCCATCGTGCTCTCGACAGCGTCCTCGTGCGCAAGCTCGATGGATGACGCGCCTTGCGCTCGCGATGCGCGGGTGCGTCGCCGGCTGTGTCGCCTCCTGCATCCTCGTTGCGTGCGGTGGCGGATCGGCGAGCAGCGGCGAACCGGCGTTGAGTCACCAGCGCGCGGTCGACACCACGATGTTCAGCGGCAAGCAGGTGCGGGGGCGCCTCGATCCTGTCCGGATCCGGTCCGTCGTGGACGAGCATCTCGAGCTCTTCGGCAGATGCTACGACGAGGGCCGCCGCGCCAACCCGAGCCTGCAGGGCAAGGTCACCGTGAAGTTCGAGATCGACCCCAACGGCGTCGTCACGAAGTCGGCCGACGCGCGATCGGATCTTCCTGATGCCGCGGTCGTGCAATGCGTGGTCGAGGCCTACCGAACGCTGCGGTTTCCGAGGCCCGACGGCGGAGTGGTAACCGTGTACTTTCCACTCATCTTCAATCCCCCTAGCGACTGATCTGCCACTCGCGACCGACCCGTGAATGTTGCCTCGCTCGGGGCTGAGCAGGAACAAGCGGACGAGGTGCACGTCCGATATTAGCGGTAGGAGCTCGCGTCGTTCACGTGCGCGTCACGTCCAGATGGCGATGGTCCGGACGCCCGCGAGGTTACCGCTCGGAGTCCGGCCGACGATGATCACGGAGACGCCGACGCCATCGACGCGGCCGCGCGAGCCGTTCTTGCCAAAGTAGAAGACCTTGATGCCGCGGAGGTTCTTGTCGAGCACCGCATCCATCTTGTTGATGATCGCGCAGTCCGCCGGATCGGGCGACTGGTCGGGCACGCACGCCGCGTAGCCGCGCTTCCATTCGGCGAACGTCTTCGTCGAGGCGTAGAGGCTGGCGAGCGGCTTGTCGGTGGCGGGATCGGCATCGACGAACGACGCGAGCTTCTCGCGCACGAGCGCCTGCGTGACCGAGGTCTGGCCCTCGAGCTTCGCGGACACGAACGTGAAGCCGTAGTCGCTCTCGCTCGTGAAGTTCGCGCCCACCGCGGCGGCTTCGATCTCAGCCTGCACCTGCGCGTCGGTCTTCGACTTGATGTCCTGCGCGAAGTCGGCGGTGTTCTCGCCAATCGCGGCGGCAGCGGACGCTCCCTCCTCGCTCGCGCAGCCGGCGCCGAGGGCCAAGGACGCCATACAGAGGAGAGCCAGCGAAACGACGCCCGAACGCGCGGTCAGGATAGACATGGCGCGAGCTGTGACACACACATCCACCCACGCAACAAAAATTGTTTATTCGGCCGCCATTTCTAGCGCTGCATGACCTTCACGAGCGCCAGGGCATGCCGGACGTCGGCCTCGGAGAGCCCCGAGTGCGCGGCGATCTCCGCCACCGTCGGCTTCCGTCCGAGCGTCGGCGTCAGCGCCCTCGCCGCTGCCACGACCGCCTTCAGGCGGTTCTCGCCGCTGCCGCCGTCGGGCCCCACGAGCTTCCGCCCGGCCTTGTCGAGAGCGTCGATGATGGCCTCGATCTCGGGCGACGTGATGGCCTGCGCACCGATCGCTTCACCGACCGCGTCGAGATGGACTTCGCCGCTGGCCGCGCTCGAAGCGAGCAGCGCATCGACGATCGCCTGGAGCGCGGCTCTCACGTGCGGCTCCTCTTCTCTTCAGGCTTCGCCGCCGCGTGACCATGCGGGCCCGGCCGCGGGCCAGAGCTTGCGGAAGCCGACGGCCACCACCGCCCCGTCCTCGCGCACGACCAGCGCGCCGTAGCGGCACTTCTCGACGAGCTTGCCCGCGAGCAATCCGCCCGAATCGTCGGCGTAGCGTACCTTCTCGCCCTCGGCGAGGCCGCTGAAGACATGGGCGTCGGCGGCGATCTTGGCGACGCTGCTGGGCGCCGCTCCCTCGTGCGGGTGAACAGAGGCGGGCGGCACGCGCCGCAGCTTGGTGCCGTCGATGAGGATGTGCACCTCGTCCGCATTCGCGAACACCACCACGGCGACGTGCTCGGCGCCGTCGTTGGCGAAGACGCTCACCACGCGACCGGGGACGATCCCGTCCGGCGCCGGCTCCTCGTCCTTGGTGCGTCCGCCGAGGCGGTTCCGCGCGTCGTCGAGGGAGGGCTTCTTGGCCTTCGATTCGCCTCTCACGACGCCTTCTGCCTTTGGATGCTCTCGCGTCCGTTCGCTCCACGCGTCCGGCAAGAGCGGCAAATTGATCTTCTTGCCCACGATGTCGAATCTAGCATGCGCGCCATTCGCCGTCCTCAGCCGTCCTCAGCCGTCCTCAGCTCCCTCAGCTCCCTCAGCGTCCGAACCGCTCGAAGACGAGCACCGGACGCGCCGCCTCGCGAGAGCGCTCGAGGTCGATCGTCGCTTCGAAGAACCAGTCGTTGTCCTCCTCGGGGTCGAGGATCGTTTGCCGCACGCGCCACGACGTGTCGCCTTGCTCGACCACCAGGTACTTCGGGGCGCGGGCCTCGGGATCGACACGAATCGACGGATGGTCGGCGAAGAACGGCGCGAGCTCGGCCTCGATGCGCGCGGCTTCGCGTACCTCTGCGCCCATCACCGCCACTTCTGCGGGGGCGCTCATGACGCGCGCCGCCTCTCCGTAGTCGCGACGCGCGATGGACCGGACGAAGCGGAAGATCTCGTTGCGGACCAGCACGAGGAAGCCGCGCTTGTCCTTGGTGATGTCCTGCGAGCCGGCGGGCTCGAGCTCGTCGGTGTCGGGCCGCAGCTCGATACGAGCGGCGGGATTCTTCATGCGCTCCCATTCGTCGAGGAGGCTGGCGTCGACCTGACGGACGATGGCGCCGAAGTACGTCGCGACGTCGTCGACGGCATCGGTGCGCGCCCACTTCGGCACGGTCTGCACGAGCGCTTTGTAGACGTCGGACAGATAGCGGAGGAGCACGCCCTCGACGCGCTCGAGCGCGTACTCGCGCACGTACTCGGAGAACGACATGAAGTTCTCGTACATCTCGCGCGCGATCGATTTCGGCCGGATGTTGTCGGCCTTCACCCAGGGATGCTTCACGGCGAACGCGTTGAACGTGCCGTAGATGAACTCCGCCTGCGGCTTCGGGTAGTCCATCTTCTCGAGCTCGGCCATGCGGTCGTCGTACTCGACGCCGGCCGCCTTCATCTCGCCGACCTTGTCGCCCTTCAGCTTGTCGAGCTGT
>JAYTOQ010000504.1:0-3333 GCA_043747665.1 Polyangiaceae bacterium
AGGGCTTCGTTGCTCGCCGGCTCCAGCGCCGGCGGCGAGCGTGCCGATCTTGCCGCCGGTCGAGGTGCCGGTAGCGGCGATGCCAGACCGCGCTCCGCCTGCCGTGTCCTCGCTCGCGAAGCAGGAGCCGACGGTGCCCGCGGCGGCGCCGTCGGCGCTGGAGAGCGCGCTCCGCGAGGTCACGCGCAAGAGCCAGTGCCAGGACTTCGACTACTACCCGAACGGCGGCATCCAGAATTTCTGGTGTCATCGCTCCGCGCGCATCTCGCTCGCGAGCATTCGTGAGCTGGCGGGTGTCGACATCTTCACGAAGGGGCCGCACAACGCCGACACGCTGCAGCTCGATGCGGCGAGCGACTTCGGCCGCTACAACCCGGCGTTCGTGCGGTTCCTGATCGACAAGGCAGGGCCGAGCGAGCACGGGAGCGCCGCGCAGAAGGCGACGCAACCGAGCTACGACGCGCACCTCAAGCCGCTCGCCGAGATCTTCTGGAAGACCTACGCCAAGTCGCAATCCGACAAGGAGTGCTTCGCGCGCGAGAAGGCAGCGTACGGCGATCTGATCGCCAAGAAGAAGCTACCGAAGGACTACTACGAGCGCTGGTTCTACTTCATGAACCCGTACTTCTGTGACCGCGGCGCTCAGCACAACTTCACGTTCTATTCCGACAACGCGTTCGACGCTGGTGTCGATGGCAACGTCACGAAGTCGGTGATCGGGTTCTGGCTCCGGCGTTCCCTCGACGGAACGATGGACGCGTTCGCGGAAGGCTTGAGAAAGATGCTCGCGGCGTACGAGCCAGAGCTCATCGCGGCGCCGCCGAGGTTCGTCGACCCAGCGGCGCTGACGCGCGCGATCGATGCCGCGGTCCGCAGCGTCGCCGCGTGCAAGGACGCGAAGGCCAAGGCCGCGACGGCGCAGGTGGCGATCATGGTCTCGGCCGAGGGCCAGCTGTCGGCGCGCCTGCTCGCCGCGAAGGCGCAAGCCACGCCGGCGCAATCGACGTGCATCGAGCAAAAGGTCTCCGCGCAGAGCGTCCCCGCCTTCGACGGCGAATCGCTGATGTTCAACCGCACCATCCCACTCAAATAGGCGACCCCCGAGGCCGCGGGCCGCTAATTAAGTAGGGGGGAGCGTGGGCTTGCTGGCGCGGGCGCGGATGGAGGCGCGGTCGTTGCGGACCGGGAGCCAGATGCGGAACACCATGCCGCCGCGATCGGTGTTGTCGACCTCGATCGTCCCCGCGTGGATCTCCAGGATCGATCGCGCGAGCTGCAGCCCGAGGCCGAGGCCGCCATGACGGCGGGCGCTCTCCGCGCTCTTGAAGGCGTCGAAGATCTTCTCGCGCTCGCCGACGGGGAGCCCCTCACCGCTCGTCTCCACCTCGATGCGGAGGCGCTCGCCGGTGTCGGGCAGCGTAGCTCGCACCGGAACCACGCCCTTGTCGGTGAAGCGCGCGGCGGTCATCACGACCGCGGTGAGCGCCTGCACGATGCGCGTGCCGTCGACGAGCAGCGTGGGCATTCCAGGCTGGACTTCGCCCTGGATCTGCACGTCGGTGCCGACCGCGAGATCGCGCGCCTCCAGGACCGACGACATGACGACGTCGCCGACGTGCGTCGGCTCCGGTGACACTTCGAGCTCGCCGGCCTCCACGCGGGCGCTGTCGAGGATGGTGTCGATGAGCATGAGCAGCTCGCGGCCGCGCTGCTCGATGATGGCGAGGCTCTCCTTCTGGGGCTCGGTGAGGGGATTGCGGCCGACCAGCTCCGCGAAGCCGAGCACGGCGTTGAGCGGCGCCTTGAGGTCATGGCTCATCGACGCGAGCAGGAGGCCGCGCATCCGCTCGGTGGCCTCGCGCGCATCGATGGAGCGCTGCTGCGCGCCCGCGAACTCGCGGAACACGCCGCCGAGCGAGTCGACCGCCTCCAAGAGCTCGGTGACGTTCGCGAACCGCGCCTCGTGCAAGATGATGGTGCCGCGCATGACCTCCGCGACACCGGCACGTCGCATCTCGCGCGTCGCGAGCGCCACGTCCGATTCGAATGCCACGCCGATGCGCGTGCCGAGAAGCCCCGCGAGCGCCACGGCGACGATCGCGAGCAGCGCGTAGATCCCGGTCACTGGAGAGAGGCGCGACGTACCGAAGCGAACCAGCGCAGCGCCGGGATCCGTCGGCACCGAGACCTGCGTCTCGCCCTCGTCGCCGTGACGCACGGTGAGCTCGCCCTCGTATCCGGGGTCGATGTGGACGCGGAAGCCGAGCGCTGCAGCGGCTTCGATGGCCTCGTCGCGGCCGCGCACGTCACCCTCGGGAGGCGCTGCTCCGCGCGCTGTGCCGGGTGACGGCGCGGGCCCGTCGATCGGTTCGAAGACTGCGCGCGCCACGTCCGTGGCGTCGGCCACGCGCGAATCGCGGTCGTAGGTTCGCGAATGGGCATCGACGAGCAGCGACGCGCCGAGCGCGACGAACGCCACGGGCGCCGCCACCGCCGCGACGAAGCGCTTGCGCACGCGCCCGAGCGCGCCACGACCGAGGCTGCGCAGCGCCTCATGCGCGACGTGCGGAGGTGCGAGCTCGAGGACGCGCGCCATCGATGCGCGCATCGTGACGTACGCGGGCAGCGCCGCCGTGCTCACCATCGTGAGCATCAAGAGCACCAGCGTCAGGTCGGTGTACGTATCCAGCGCCTGCGGCCGCAGCTGCGGGATGAGCGTCGCCAGCGCGAGGACGAGCGCGAATACCGCGCTCGCGAACGCCAGGCGAGAAGGCACGTCGTAGAGCGCGAGCACGTCCCTCGCTTCGACCGCGGCCGAGCCCACCGCGAGCGAGCGCAACGTGGATCGCAGTGGGCGCGTGAAGACGAACGTGGCCGCCGCCGAGAACGCCAAGCACAGGAGGCCGATCACGAGCACCACGAGCAGCGCTGCCGAGGACGACGCGGGCTCGAGGAGGAGCACGCGCGGCGCGAACGCCGCGGTGAGCAGGAACGACACTGCGTGCACGGCGAGCTGCAGTCCGATGAGCCGCGCGACGAGACGGGCTGCGCGAGGATTCATCGCTGCACCGGCGGTCCAGGGATCGCTGGCGCGTTCCGCGGAGGCGCGCGGATCGACGGCGCTGCGTCGATGTTGCCGACGGGAAGGAGGACCTTGAAGGTGGAGCCGCGTCCGAGCTCGCTCTCGACCTGGATCGATCCCTGATGAAGCGTCACGAGGCGTCGCGCGATGGCGAGGCCGAGGCCGGTGCCGCGCCGCTTGAGTCGCTCGCTGCGAGCCTGCTTGTACTCGCGGAAGATGACGGCGCGCTCCTGGGGCGAGATGCCCGGGCC
>JAYTOQ010000505.1:0-10988 GCA_043747665.1 Polyangiaceae bacterium
ATTCCCGAGGATCGCGACGGCTTCGAGGACGCCGACGGCTGCCCCGAGATCGACAACGACGACGACGGCATCATCGACAAGGAAGACGCCTGTCCCAACGTCAAGGGCGTCGAGTCGACCGATCCCAGGCGCAACGGCTGCCCGATGGCCGACGCCGACGCCGACGGCGTCGAGGACAAGCTCGACGCGTGCCCCAAGGACAAGGGCGTCGCCACGCGTGATCCGCGCACCAACGGGTGCCCTGCCAAGGACACCGATGGCGACGGCATCCCCGACACGATCGACAAGTGCCCGGCGCAGGCCGAGGACAAGGACGGCTTCCAGGACGAGGACGGCTGCCCCGATCCCGACAACGACAATGACGGCGTCGCCGATCACGACGACGCGTGCCCGAACGTCGCCGGCGAGCCTTCGCCCGATCCCGCCCGCAACGGCTGCGCGAATACCGATCGCGACGGCGACACGTTCGAGAACGACGTCGACAAGTGCCCCGACATCGCCGAGACCTGGAACGGCGTGGCCGACGACGATGGCTGTCCGGACGAGGGCGGCAAGCCGCTCGTCGTCGTCGACGACAAGCGCGTGGTGCGCCTCGGCGCGCCGTTGAAGATCACCGGGCCCGCCGAAGCGCCCGACCTCGATCCCGCCAGCGTGCCCACGATTCGCGCGCTCGCGGCCGAGCTGAATCGTCATCGGAACTGGACGCTTGCCATCGGCGTACGTCCCACGGGCGATGCCAGCGCGGCGCAGATGGATGCCCTCGCCCGATCGTTCGCGGTGGTACGCGTGCTCGCATCGTATTCGCATCGTGACGGTGTCGCAGAGTCGGTGTCGTGGGACGCCGTGAAGCGCCAGCCTCAAGCAGAGAGCGGCGTCGCGTTCCTCGTGCTCACCTCGGGCCGATGAGAGCCGGCACGCGCGCGGCGCTCGTCTTCGTGGCGGCGACCACGTGCGCGCTCGGAGCATCGGCGCAGCCGCGCCCGTCGACCCGTCGGCCGACGACGCCGCTTCCCGTCGCGCCGCCCGCCCCGACGACGACCGTGCCGACGAACGTGCGCGCGCACGTCGGCGCCGAGTATGTTTCGCGACTGCTCCGTTCGACGGATCCCGACGAGCGCATACGCGGGATCCAGCGCGCGGCCGCCATCGGCAGCGCCGAGACCATCGCGCTTCTCGTCCAGGCGACGGAGTCGAGCCCCGCGGTGCGCTCCGATTCGCGCGCGCTCATCGAGCTCGCGCGAGCGCTCGCTCACTTCGCCGACCAGGACCGCGCGCGCGCCGCGTTGATGCTCATCGTCAACGCCGGGAACCCGGGCCTCGCGGGTCGGCTGCCGCAGCCCGGGCGCACGACGGCCGATGCGCTTTCGCTCGAAGAAGGCGATCCGGTCGCGCGCGCAGAGCTGGCGAGGCAGACCGCGGCCATCGCGCTGGCGCGTTCCGGCGTCGACCGCGCGCTCGAGCAGCTCTACGGGACCGCGCGCGGCGGAGGTAGCGGACAGGCCGCAGCGATGCAGGCGCTCTTGCTGCAACCACCGCGGGATCCCGGTTTTTACGGCACCGCGGGCACCACGATGCCCGCGAGCGTGGTTCGCATGCTTGGTCAGCTGGGCGATCTGCGCGCCCTCGAGCTGCTTCACGCCGCGACGCGCACGACCGACGTCGGTGTCCGCGGCGCGGCGCTCGTCTCGCTGGCGGAGCTCGGCGACGAGCGCACCATCGCCCTGGCTCGCGCCGCCATCGCCGAGCCTGATGCGCGGCTGCGCGCCGCTGCCGGTGAGGCGTTGGTCCTCCTCTCGGCGCCGGAGCGCTTCAAGGCGGTGGCGGCGCTCATCGCCGACGACGCGACCACGGCGATCGGAATTCGCCTCGCGGAACGCGTGTACAATGCAGAGATCACGAAGCTGCTCGCAGCTCGTGCGCTCGTTCATCCCGACGCCGAGCTGCGCGCGGCAGCAATCCGATCGCTGGGTCGCTCCTCGGACGCCGCAGCGGCGACCGCGCTCGCGGCGCCGTCGATCATGGCCGATCCCACGTTCGGCTACTTTGCGGCGCTGGCGCTCGCACGCTCGCCGGCGCCGAACGCCATGGCGACGGTGCTCGCTCTCGCGACGAACCGCGCGACAGCGGCGCTCGGCGTGCGCGCTTACGTCGTTCGCGCGCTTGTGCGCAGCGAGCGCAGCGACGTCGGCGACGATCTGCTCGCTCGCCTCGCCGCATCGAAGGACGGACGCGAGCGCGCGCTCGGCAGCTTCGGTCGCGTCGCGCTCGGCACGACGTCGGCTTCGATTGCCCTCGCCGATGCCGATCCGCGCGTGCGTCGAGCCGCGGCGATGGCCAGCGCAGCGCGTCCCACGGCGGCGTCGACGCGAGCGCTGCTCGGTCGCCTCGCGTCCGAGCGCGACGAGCCGACGCGGCAAGTGCTCGCCGTCGGTCTGCTCGGCGGCGACAGCGACGGTCTGCTCACGACGACGTGGCTGGTCGATCGGGCGGAGTCTGCGGGCGCGGATGCGCCGCTCTCCGCGTATGCGCTGGCGCGTCGTGCCGACGAGCCGATCGAGCGCAAGGTCGGTCAGCTCCTGGCCTCGAAGGACGCCGTCTTGCGTGCACATGCCGCGCGGGGGCTCGCGTTCGGAGCGCTCGCGGATGCGTCGGGTCGCCTCGCGAATGCGTATGCCTACGAGACCGACGTGATGGTTCGCCGCGCGGTGGTGCAAGCACTGGTCGCGCGCACCTTTGATGCCACGGCGCCCGCGCGCAGAGCTACGCTCGACGTGGCCGCCCAGCTCGATCCCGACGGCCCGACGCGGCAGGCCGCGCGCCTCGGCCTCGCCGGATCGACGGCGCCCCTCGCCGCGGCGGTCGCGCAGGAGACCGCATGGCTGCGCATCACGCTCGACAACGGCGCGCCGGCTGGCGACGTCTTCGTGGGGTCGATGGTGCGCTCCGATGGCGTCGCGGTGCCCATGGCCTTCGACGACGACGGGTTTGCCATCGTGCCTGGCCTTCCGCCGGGCGAGGTGCGGCTCGTGCTTGCGCCGCGGCTGCCGTCGTACAAAGCTTCGCAGCCATGAGCGACTCCAAGGAGGAGAAGAACGAGCCTGCGCCGCCCTCCTTCGAGGACGGCATCAAGCGGCTCTCCGAGATCGTCCAGACGCTCGAGCGCGGAGATCTCCCGCTCGAGGAGTCGCTGCGCCTGTTCGAGGAGGGCGTCGGCCTCTCACGCGCCTCGCAAGAGCGCCTCGACTCGGCGCAGAAGCGTGTCGAGGAGCTGCTCGGCTTCGAGCGAGACGGCAAGCCACGCACCAAGGACTTCGAAGTCCGCGGCGAGCGCGAACGCGAACGCGACGAGTGAAGGTCAGCCCTTCGGGTCGGGCGTCGGCGGCGTGGGCTTTGGTGCGGCCGCGGGTGCGGGCTTCTTGGCCGGCGTGCCGGCCGTGGGATCGACGGCCTTGGTGATGTCGTTCACAGCCCGCGTGATGGCCTTGAAGCTTGTCGTGCCGGCGATGACGACGAGCAGGCCGAACGTCTGCGTCGGCGTGGTCTCGAACTGCGCCGGGAGCTGATACGCATTCACCGCGAGCCGCTCGCCCCACGTGTAGCTCAGCTCGCCGCCGACGTAGAGATCGCCGCCCTCGCCGTGAGAGCCGAGCCCGAGAGACGCCCCCACGCGATTGGTGCGCGAAGGGAAGTAATTCATGGGATCGGCGAGCAGGTTGCCCTTCGGCACGGTGCTGAGGTCCGTGCTGAGCCCGGTCAACAGCGTGAGGTACGGAGCGATGACCATCTCGCCACCGATGCCGAAGTTCACGGCGCCGCGCGCGGGCGTCGAGAGATCGAGCGAGACGGCGCGATCCACGCTCACGCCCCCGTTCTGCTGCGCCAGCGTGCGGCCGTCGAGATGTGAAGAGTACGCCGGGCCGACCGGCAGGTGGTAGGAGACGTTGATCTCGCCGCTGCCCCACGCACGCTCGATGCCCGTACCGAGGGCGATGCGCATCGGCGAGTGCCCCGCGAAGTTGCCGTTGGCGGTGAGCGTAGCGGTGCCGTCACCGGCGCCGTCGTAGTGCGTGTAGCGATTGAGGCCGCCTACGCCGAAGAGGTGCGCGGTCGGCAGCTCGAGAGCAGCAGCCACCGTTTGATAGCGGCCGATCCGGTAAGTCGCGCCGAACGTGGCACCGAGGTCGTAAGAATCGCCGAGCGCCGAGCTGTAGAAGATCGAGGTGACCGGTGAGATCCCGCCGTACGTCGTGGACGTGCTCTCGAAGAGGCTGCGGTACGCGGCTCTACTGGCGTGCAGCGACGCGCCGATCGCCAGCGCGTTGGTGATGTACATCGAGTAGGTCGGGCCGACTGCGATGCGGCGGAAGCTCTGGCGGACGGTCTGTGCCTGGCGCGTTCCGCCCGTGGCATTCGCGGCGGAGAAATTCTCACGATCGAACGTGAAGTCCGACTGCTGCACGGTAGCGAGGCAGATGCCGAGACGTGCCTGGCTCGTGCGGAGATCCTTGGACGTCTCACGGGCCAGCCACTTGATGTCACCGACGCGCAAAAAGAGGCAGAGGCTCGACGGCAGCGTGTCGAAGCCGGCAGTCGTCACGGCGGCGTCGCTGCCTGCGACGGCGCCGAAATGAGCCTGGTCGACCTTGCCGGGCGTGTACCAGCGCGATGCGGTGAAGATCGAGAGCTCGTAGAAGTTCACCGAGAACGCCAGGCGCCCGGGGTCGACGCGCACGACTGTCGCCGGATTCAAGAACGCCGACGCGCTGTCACGACCGAACGCGAGGCCGGTGCCGCCGACCAGCGTGGTTCGTCCGCCGACCGGCGCGAGGCGGTAGTTCGCCTGCGCCGCGGCGGTTTGCGGTGCGGTGGCCGCGACCGCCGCGAGCACAGGCGCGACGACGGAGACGATCGTGCGGGCGAGGCTTCGTGATGAGCGACGGGAGAAATCCACGCCCCCGCACTCTAGCCGGGGGCCGCGGAAATCCTGTCAGCGATCCTCGATCACTCCGCTGCGGTGCGAAGGACGCTGAACACTTCGTTGATGCCGTCGACGTACGTGCGATTGCCGCCCTGGCACTTGTAGAAGCTATCCGTGTAGGTCTTCGCACCAGCCGGCGCCGTGACCTGGATCTGGTAGAGCGGCTTGTCGGCGCCGCACATGTCCAAGGTCGCGATCGTGACACCGTTCATCGCCGTCTCGACTGCGCCGAGCTGCGCGACGGTGAGCGTCTTCTGGCCCGTCTGCGTGTGAGCCGGCATGACGTTGTCGGGCGACTCGCAGGTCTCCCACGCCAGGTGGCGCGTCGCGCGATCGAGCGTGTACTTTTCGTGACCGATGGCGCAAGTCGAGCCCGCGGGGGCCGGCGGACGGAAGCCGCCGCCGGAGTTCTCGGCGACGAGCTTGGTCGCCGTGGCCGGCCAGATCAGGCTCGGGGGCGGCAGTACGATGCCGCACCTGTAGCCGCACTCGTTCGCGCTCGAGACGCCGCAGGTCCACGATCCGACGCACTGCGGATGGATGATGCCTTGGCTGCCGCAGTCGCTGGGCTGCGCGCAGTACGACGGCGCCTTGTCGAGCTTGTTGCTCCAGGACGCGCCGAGCGTCGAGCTCGTGAGCGTGAGCTTCTTGCCGGTGAGCGTGTAGCGGTAGCGACCGTAGAAGTCCGCCGCCGGCGCTCCTGCCTTGGCGGTGAGGCGAACGTAGCTCTTCGTCGCGGTGTAGCGACCTTCGAGGTGCGCGCCCGACGGGCACGGGGTGGTGATGCAGCGGATGCCGGTGTCGAGGTCGGCGAAGAAGGTGCCGTCTTGCGCGAACACGAGGCCCTGGAACGTCGGCGGGTGAACCGGGCTTGTTCCTTGGAACGCGCCCACGAGCTTCTGTGCACTGGAGGTCAGCTCGTCCTGCGTGGCCGCGGCCTCTTCGGTGCCAGCCTCGTCCTGAGAGGTATCGGCAGCGCAGCCCGGCACGAGGGCGAAGGCCGAGGCGACGAGGACGGTGGACACGGCAAGCTTGAAAGACATGGGCGATTCTCCAGGTTTGTACCTCCGACCTGACGGCCGGGGTCTGCGAACGCACGTGGTATGACACTGTGTGTCTTCGTGTGCAACCCAGATACGCAACACGGCGCGTCAAGCTTCCCTCGGCCGGACCGGAAAGCACTCGCGGCAAAACGATGCCTCGGGTGGCGCGCCCGCTGTCTTCTGGGACGAGAACTAGCTAGCGACCGATGGCGCCGCGGTACACGAAGCCGTCGCTCGCGAAGCCGTCGCCGTACTTGATCGCGTACCAACCGTCCTTGATCGCGCCGAGCTTCACCTTCGTGCCGCGCGGAAGGCGCGCGACGACACCACCGGTCTTCGGCACGTCACGCACGAGCGCCACTTCCCAGCCGACGCTCGCTTCGCTGCCGGCGGCCGCGGGCGGCGCGTCAGCCTTGTCGCTGCCGTCCTTCGCGTTCCTGTTCGCGTCGGGCGGCGGCATGGCGCCGTCCTTCGCGGTCTTGTCGGTCTTGTCGGTCTTGCTCGGCGAGGCCTCGAGAGGCGGAGCGAACGTCACGTTGTACGCGACCGTGTAGCGATTGTGCTCGTGCGCTATGCCCGTCGCGGTGACGCCGGAGAAGTGCGTCTTCAGGCAGTTCGTGATGCCCTCGACATTGCCGACGGTCGACGACTTGCCGACGTCCCAGCTCAGGCCGCCCGACGGGAACACCGCGGTGGCGACGAACGAGAGCTTGCCGGTCTGGCCGTCGGCGGCAGAGCACGTCGCCAGCTTGCGAAGATGCGGAGGCACGACGTTGTCGAGGCCTGCGAGCGTGCCGCACTCCTTGCCCTTCTTACTCTCGCCGTCGCTCGTCTTGCACGCGATGACGGAGCCACGCTGCACGCTCACCTGCGGCGGACCAGCTGGGACGGTGGCGCTGGCGGAGAGAGCGCCGAGGCCCGGCGCGCTCGTCGCACCCGAGGCGTTCGAGGCGTTCGAGCCGGGAGCTCCCGCGACGCCCGACTTCGCGTTGACGCTCGCGGGGGGCGCTTCGGGCGCCCGACCGGCGGCCTTTGCGCTCGCGGCCGCCGAGGCCGCGGCAGCCTCGCCCGGCGCATTCGGTCCGAGCTTGACGCCCATGACCCGAGGCCACGCGACGCCGATCACGAAGCCGACGGCAGCGATCACGCCGACCTTGACCCATCCGGGACTGTCGCGATCGGGAGTCGGCACTTCCACCGCGAGCGGTGCGTCCTTGCGCATTCGAACCTCGGTTCTACCAAGAAGCCTTCGGCGGGTCGAAATACCCGGAGCCTTTTCGATAGAACGCTCGAACGCGAGCGAGCCGTCCGTCCAGCATCGCCGACGGACGCGAACGCGAAAGTCCGCTCAGGGGACGATGCGGATGGCGAGGACGAGCGAGCCGTTCTGGTACGCGAAGCCGCCGACGTGGAACTTCTTGCCCGGCTCGGCGGTGATCTCGGCGAGCGGATTGAAGCCGACGCCGTCGGGCTTACTGATCGACGCCGCGACCTTGAAGCGCTTGTCGGGCGACTGACCGTTGTACGCGACCTGGAACGTGCGTCCGTTTGGCAGCGGCATCGTGCTCGGCGTGCCCTGCGCGAGCGGCAAGACCCGCTTGTCGAGGAGCTTCCAGCAATTGTGCTTGAGCGGGGGCACCTCGCCGATCGCGGGATCGACGCTCGGAGCCGCGCACGTCGTGCCGTGGATGACGAGCACCTCGGCTTTGGGGCCCGCGGGCTGCGCATCGGCGACGCCCGGCGCCCCGACGAGGAGCGCGCATCCTGCAACGACACTCGCAAGCATCAGCTTGCCGAGGTTCGCGCGCTTGAGCCGAGGGATTTCGCGCATCACTTTTCTCCTGTTTCGTCGACCCAGACCACGACGCTGGTGGACAGCTCGTTGGCCGTCGGAAGATAGAACACGCTCACCGAGTTACCCGGCGAGTCGACGGTGCTGACGCTCACCCCGGTGCCGCCGCTGCCGTTGCCTGAGGCGACGCCGGCGTTGCCCGGCGCGATGGCGCTCGCCATCGGGGCCTCGTCCGAGCGGTGCTGCGTGAAGAAGAAGACGGAGGCGGCGAGGGCCAGCGCGGCAGCGATGCCGGCGCCGATCTTCACCGAGCTCCGACGCTTCGCCCGAGCAGCGGCCAGCGAGCTGACGTTGGAGTCCTTGACGGCCGGCAGGCGGGACATGACCGCATCGGCGACGTCTAGCTTCGCGGTCGTCTTACCGGCAGCCGCGTCGTAGCCGCGCGCGACGATCTCGCCGAGCCCGGCGATCTGCTGGACGAAGCGAACCGAGTCTGAATCGGTCGCGAGGAGCTTCTGCGCTTCCTCGAGCTCCGCGCCTTGGAGCTCGCCGTCGGCGTAGGCCATCAGCTTCATCATGTTGTCGGAAGAGAGACTCATGACTCACCTCCGTCGTCCGAGGGCTTCGCCGCAGCACCTGAGTCGGGAACGGGCCCGATCTGCTCCTGATAACAGTCAGCCAGCGCCTTCTGGAGCTTCTGGCGCGCATGGAAGAGGCGGCTCATGATCGTTCCTTTCGAAACGTCCATGGCTTGCGCCATCTCCTCGTAACTGAGTCCTTCGATCTCTCGCATGACGATGACGCCGCGGTGGTAGGGCGGTAGCGCGTCGAGCGCCACCTGGAGGCGAGCGGCGATTTCTCGCCGACGGACGACGTCGGCGGGGTCAGACCCGTCGACGCGACTGAGCAGGGGAAATTCGGCTTCGGTGCTCTCGTCGGTCTCGAAACGGCCTTCATCGATGTCCACGAGCTGGCGGCCCGGCTTGCGGATGAGATCGATGCTGAGGTTCGTGATGATCCGATAGAGCCAAGTGAAGAAGCTCGAGCCACCCTGAAAGTTTTTGAGTCCCTTGAAGACCCGAAGAAAAGCGTCCTGAACAAGCTCGCGGGCGTCGTTCTCGTCGCGGACGAGGGCGAGGGCGATCGCAAAGGCTCTGCGCTGGTGACGCTCCACGAGCGATCGGAAAGCCGCCCTGTCACCTTGTTGCGCCTTCGCGATGAGTCCACGGTCCTCCTCCGCTTCACGTATCCGTGCCTGCTTGGCGTTTGACGCGTCGGAAACCCTAGTATTCACGCTAGGCGACGGAGGAGGCGCATGAGACTGCGTCTTGGATCCGCGCCTGTCCAGGTCCGGGCCGGACGAATCCGGCGGAGGCGCCTCGCTCGGCGGCCCCGAAAACGGCGTAGTTTCATCGGTCGCGTCGAGGATCTCCTCCCCGGACGCTTCCGACGACGTCTCCTCGGGGTCGGAGGTCTCTGGGCGCGCGACGGACATTCGCGGGCTTAGGGTAGACCATCAAAGCCGGGGTAGGCTACCTGGACCATGAAGCGCATCCTCGTCTGTCTCGACGCCTCGCCTCGCGCCGTCTTCGTTCTCCAGACCGCCGGCGAGCTCGCGGCAAAGATGGGAGCCAAGCTCGTTCTCCTCCGCTCGGTGGGCCTCCCCGCCGAGATCGACCAGGAGTTTTACGTGCATGCGGCCGGCAGCATGACCGACATGCTGGTCGACAAGGCCAAGAAGGAGCTCGACGTCCTCTGCAAGGACCTACCGGCGGGCATCGTCGAGGGCTACGACGTTCACGTCGGCACCCCGTGGGACACGATCTGCCGGGAGGCCGTCGCGCGCGACTGCGACCTCGTCGTGCTCGGATCGCACGGTTATTCAGGGATGGATCGCATCCTCGGCACGACCGCCGCCAAGGTCGTGAACCACTGCGAGCGCTCCGTCCTCGTGGCTCGCACGAAGATCTGAGCGCTCAGCGCGCGTCGTCCTCGTCGCTGTTGCTGCTCGGCGGAAGATGCGGGCGAAGCTGCGGTGCGCGGGCCTTCGGCTCCTTCAGCTCACCCAGCGTGACCTTCAGGTCGACGGGCTTTCCCGCCCGGAGCACGCGCACGTTCACGGTCTTGCCGACGCCCGAGGTGCTCGCGAGCCACTGCAGCAGGCTGCCGCGATCGATGCTTTGACCCTCGAAGCCAACGATGACGTCACCGACCTCGATCTTCGCCTTCTCGGCGGGTCCGCCCGGCTCGATCTGCTGGATGACCGCCCCCTTTTCCCCGGCGATCTTGAGCTGCTTGTGCTCTTCGGGCGAAAGATCGCGGGCGTCACGGATGACGACGCCGAGCGCGCTGCGCGTGATCTTCCCGTCCTTGATCAAGGTCGGCATGAGCTGCTTGACCATGTTGATCGGGATGGCGAAGCCGATTCCCTGCGCGCCGTCACCCCGGATCGCCGTGTTCATGCCGACGACCTCGCCCTTCAAGCTGAGGAGGGGGCCGCCGGAGTTGCCGGGATTGATCGACGCGTCGGTCTGGAGGAAGTTGTAGTAGCCGCTCGAGTCGAGGCGCACGTCATTGCCGCCACGGCCCTTGGCGCTGACGATCCCGGCGCTGACGGTGTGCGACAGACCGAACGGATTGCCGATCGCGACCACCCAGTCGCCGACCTCGAGCGCGTCCGAGTCCCCGAGCGGGATGGCGGTGAGGTCCTTGGCGCCGTCAATCTTGACGACGGCGATGTCGGTTCGCGGATCGCGCCCCGTGACCTTCGCGTTGTAACGATGCTCGTCGGAGAGGAGGACCGTGATCTCGTCGGCGCCCTCGATCACGTGGTTGTTCGTGATGATCGTGCCTTCCTTGTCGACGATGAACCCGGTGCCGAGGCCCTTCTGCGCATGACCGCGCCGGCGGCCGAAGACGCTTCGGCCCTCTTCTTCTCCGCTCGTGTAGATGGTCACGACGCTGGGATCAGCGCGCTTCGCGATGGGCGCAAAGCTGAGCGGCGCCATCTTGAGCTCGGCGGGCGGAGCCGGCGTGGGTGTGGGGACGGGGGTCGTGGCGATGGGCGCGATGGTGCCGCCGCTCGCCGCGGGCTCGGCCGCTTCGGACGTCGGCGCAGGTCGCGACCGGGCCTTGCAGCCGCCCGCAGCGAAGAGGAGAAACATCCCGAGAGCAC
>JAYTOQ010000506.1:0-7270 GCA_043747665.1 Polyangiaceae bacterium
GATGCATACACGCGAGCGCTGAAGGAGCGACAGCGCGCGCTCGAGACGCGCGGGCCCTCGGCGACCGATCTCATGGAGTGGGAAACCCTGGTGGTTCGCCACGGGCTCACGGTGATGGGGCATCGCGCGCGCGCCGCCGAGCTCGTCGCGGCGAAGGCCATGGAGGCGTTCTCGCGCATTGCCGCGCCGGAGCTGGTGCTCGCAGCGGCCTATGCGCCGTCGGCGCCCAGTGACGAGCAGGAGTTCCTCGCCGCGCTCGCGAACCGGCGCGCGTCCGACATGCGTCGCGGGAGCGCCGGCGTCGGACCGCATCGCGACGATCTCTCGCTCGTCATCGACGGACACCCCGTGCGGGGAGTCGCCTCGCAGGGCCAGCATCGCGCCGTCACGCTGGCGCTCAAATCTGCGGAGATCGAGGTGGTGGGTCAGGCGAGAGGCGTACGGCCCATCCTCCTGCTCGACGACGTGTCGAGCGAGCTCGATCGCGCGCGGACGGCCGCGCTGTTCTCGTTCCTGCGCGAGCAGCGCGGGCAGGTGTTTCTCACCACCACGCGCCCGGAGCTGATCGACACCGGAGACGACGGCACCGCGAGGCGAGATTTCGTGGTCAAGAACGGCGTCGTGGAGCCCAGCTAGTCAAGTTGACGAGCAGGGCTGAGATGCCGTGACGCGAGGCCGTCGCAGCGCCTCGGCAAAGGCCTCGCGACGTGACCCTCGATACGAAGCCTAAGTTGCCGGAAGTACGTCGAAAGTCGCGCGCTTCGGCCTTGAAGGAAACAAGGCTCGGACGTATACTGCGGTCCCCTCCGGCGCGGGCGTTTCTGCCGCCCCTTCCTCGCGCCTTTTCCGGCCTCCGGCTCAACCTGCAAATCAAACGCAGGAATCAATCGCGGAAGCTCGCCACTTCTTCCCCCTCGTCCCCCCGTTCCCCCTCTTCCGCCCACCAGACTCGGCAATCAAACCGCATGACGAACGAAGTACAGATCCCGCCGCAGAGCACTCCGCCCGCCGCTTACGGCAGCGAGAGCATCACCGTCCTCGAAGGTCTGGAGGCCGTTCGCAAGCGTCCGGGCATGTACATCGGCGACGTGAACAGCGGCGAAGGTCTGCACCATCTCGTCTGGGAGGTCGTCGACAACTCGGTCGACGAGCACCTCGGCGGGCACTGCCAGAAGATGGACGTCATCGTTCACTTCGACGGCTCGGTCACCGTCGAGGACGTCGGCCGCGGCATCCCCACCGGCAAGCACATCGAGCAGTCGACGAAGCTCGGTCGCGAGATCAGCGCAGCCGAGGTCGTTCACACCGTCCTCCACGCCGGCGGAAAGTTCGATCACTCGAGCTACAAGGTCTCTGCCGGTCTGCACGGCGTCGGCGTCAGCGCCGTCAACGCGGTGAGCGAGTGGCTCAAGGTCGAGATCAAGCGTGAGGGGCACGTCTACCTGCAGGAGTACCGCCGCGGCATTCCGGTGACGCCGCTCAACGTCATCGGCGACACCGACAAGACCGGCACGAAGACCACGTTCAAGCCAGACTCGGAGATCTTCCCGAGTACCGAGTTCAGCTACGACATACTGGCGAGCCGCCTACGCGAGCTCTCGTTCCTCAACGCCGGCTTCGTCATCACGCTCACCGACGAGCGCGGCGAGGGTCGCAACGAGACGTTCGAGTACAAGGGCGGCATTCGCGAGTTCGTGGAGCACCTGAACAAAACGAAGGAGCCCGTCCACGAGAAGGTCGTGCACATCGTCGCCGAGGTTCCCGCCGAGAACGGCACGCCGGTCGAGGTCGAGGTCGCGCTGCAGTGGAACTCCACGTACGCGGAGCAGATCTTCCCGTACACGAACAACATCCACAACAAGGACGGCGGCACCCACCTCACCGGCTTCAAGACCGCGCTCACGCGCGTCTTCAACGCCTACGGAACGAGCGCGAACCTCTTCAAGGAGGTCAAAAACGGCCTCTCCGGCGAGGACATTCGCGAGGGGCTCACGGCGGTCATCAGCGTGAAGCTCCAGGACCCGTCGTTCTCCTCTCAGACCAAGGACAAACTCGTCTCGAGCGAGGCGAAGACCGCGGTCGAGGCCGTGCTCAACGACAAGCTCGGCGCGTTCTTCGAGGAGAACCCGGCGACCGCCCGCAAGATCGTCGAGAAGACCATCATGGCCGCGAAGGCTCGTGAGGCCGCGCGCAAGGCCCGCGAGATCGTCCGCAAGGGCGCGATGGACTACACGAGCCTCTCCGGCAAGCTCGCCGACTGCCAGTCGAAGGACCCCGAGTCGAGCGAGCTCTACATCGTCGAGGGAGACTCCGCAGGAGGTTCCGCCAAGCAGGGCCGCGACCGCAAGACCCAGGCGATCCTCCCGCTCAAGGGAAAGATCCTCAACGTCGAGCGCGCGCGTCTCGACAAGATGCTGTCGTCTGCCGAGATCGGCACGCTCATCACCGCGCTCGGCTGCGGGATCGGCAGTCCCGAGCAGGGCGGCAGCTTCGACATCACCAAGCTCCGCTACCACCAGATCGTGCTCATGACCGACGCCGACGTGGACGGCAGTCACATCCGCACGCTGCTCCTCACGTTCTTTTATCGCCAGATGCCGGAGATCCTCGAGAAAGGGTACCTCTACATCGCGCAGCCTCCGCTCTATCGCGTCGCGAAGGGCAAGAAGGGGCTCTACATGAAGGATCAGCCGGCGCTCGATCGCTTCTTCCTCGAGCAGGGCGTCGACGGTCTCGCGATGCGCGCGTCGAAGGGCCCCACGCTCTCGGGCGAGCCGCTGGTTCGCCTCTCGGAGCGCCTCCGCATGTTCCGTCGTGCGCTCTCCAAGATCGAGCGTCGCGCGGATGCGCGGCTCGTCGCAGCCGTGGTTCGCGCGAGCGGCATCGGGAAGAACGAGCTCCGCGACGAAGCGCGCGTTCGGGCGGCGGAGAAGCTCATACGGGCCCGGCTCGAGAAGAAGTACCCCGACATCTTCCCGCTCTCGATCGAGATAAACAAGGAGACCGAGCACGGCTCGTGGTCGATCCACATCAAGCCGCGCCCGGGCTCGGCTGCGCGCGAGACCGTCATCGACTGGGCGCTCGTCGAGTCGGCGGAGTACGAGGAGCTGTATTCAATCGAGCAGGACGTCCGCTCGATCGGCCCGGCTCCGTACTTCGCAAAGGTCGCGCCCAAGGCCGGAAAAGCGGCGGCGGCTGCCGCTGCCCCCGAGGACGGCGAGGAGGCAGATGCTTCCACGGCCGAGACCGAGCTCGAAGACTCTGACGCGCTCTGGGAGTTCATCGATGCGCGCGGTCGCAAGGGCTGGCACATCCAGCGCTACAAGGGGCTCGGCGAGATGAACCCCGAGCAGCTCTGGGAGACGACGCTCGATCCCAACGCGCGCGTGATGCTCCAGGTGCGGCTCGACGACGCGGTGCAGACCGATCAGATCTTCACCATCCTGATGGGCGATCAGGTCGAGCCCCGCCGCGAGTTCATCGAGCAGAACGCTCTGAACGTTCGCAATCTCGATATCTAGCGACGATCCATCGCTCGTCTCGCTTGCAGGGCGTATGCCGGTGGTTAACCCTGAAGGCATGCGACCCGACAGAATGACGACGAAGAGCCAGGAGGCTTTTCGCGAGGCTAGCGAGTTAGCGGCTCGAGCCGGCAATCCCGAGCTCGTTCCGGAGCACCTGATGAAGGCGATGCTCGCGCAGGACGGAGGCATCGCGCTACCGCTGTTTCAGAAGGCGGGCGGTGACCCGGCCACGCTCGATCAGCGGCTCGATGCGTATCTCGCCAAGCTGCCCAAGGTCGGAGGGTCGAACGCTGAGCCTGGCCTCTCGCGGCGCACGGTCGAGGTCTTCCGCAAGGCCGAGGACGAGGCGAAGGCGCTCAAAGACGATTACATCTCCGTCGAGCACTTCGTTCTCTCGCTCGCGAAGAACGATCGCGAGATGATGTCGGCGTTTGAGGGCTCAGGCGGAGTGAACGCCGATCGCCTGCTGAAGGCGCTCGCCTCGGTTCGCGGCGCGCAGCGCGTCACCGATCGGGAGCCGGAGGCGAAGTTCCAGGCCCTCGACAAGTACTGCCGCGATCTGACCGCGGCGGCTCGCAAGGGCAAGATCGACCCGGTGATCGGTCGCGACGAGGAGATCCGGCGCGTCATGCAGGTGCTCTCACGCCGCACCAAGAACAACCCGGTCCTCATCGGTGAGCCCGGCGTCGGCAAGACCGCCATCGTCGAGGGCATTGCCCAGCGCATCGTGCGCGGCGACGTCCCCGAGTCGCTGAAGAACAAGCGCCTCGCCTCGCTCGACATGGGCGCACTGATCGCCGGCGCGAAGTACCGCGGCGAGTTCGAGGATCGCCTGAAGGCCGTGCTGAAGGAGGTCGAGGCCGCGCAGGGCTCGATCATCATGTTCATCGACGAGATCCACACCATCGTCGGTGCTGGTGCCGGCGAAGGCCAGATGGACGCCGCGAATCTGCTCAAGCCTGCGCTCGCGCGCGGCGAGCTGCGTTGCATCGGCGCGACCACGCTCGACGAGTACAAGAAGCGCATCGAGAAGGACCCCGCGCTCGAGCGTCGGTTCCAGCCCGTCATCGTCTCGCAGCCGACCGTCGAGGACACGATCGCCATCCTGCGCGGCCTCAAGGAGCGCTACGAGGTGCACCACGGCATTCGCATCCAGGACGCGGCGCTCGTCGCGGCCGCCACGCTCTCCGACCGCTACGTGTCGGACCGCTTCCTGCCGGACAAGGCCATCGACCTCGTCGACGAGGCCGCTGCCAAGATCAAGATGGAGGTCGATAGCATGCCGACCGAGATCGACGCCGTGCAGCGGCGACTCACGCAGCTCCAGATCGAGCAGGAGGCGCTGAAGAAGGAGCGCGACTCCGCGAGCAAGACGCGCCGCGACATCATCCGGAAGGACATCTCCGACCTCGAAGAGCAGCTTGACGCCATGAAGGCGCAGTGGCTGCGCGAGAAGGAGGTCATCGACGAGATCCGCAAGATCGCGCCGCAGCTGGAGAACCTCCGCGCCGAGGCCGAGCAGGCGCAGCGCAAGGGTGACCTCGGGAAGGCTGCCGAGATCAGCTACGGCAAGATCCCCGAGCTAGAGAAGCGCATCGAGGAGCGGCGTCGCCAGCTCGCCAAGGTGCAGGAAAAGACCTCGTATCTGAAGGAGGAGGTCACCGATCAGGACATCGCCGAGGTCATCGCCAAGTGGACCGGCATCCCCGTCGCCAAGATGCTCGAGGGCGAGATGGAGAAGCTCCTGCGCATGGAGGACGGACTCCGCCACCGCGTCGTCGGCCAGGAGGATGCGCTCGTCGCTGTCTCCAACGCGGTCCGTCGCTCGCGCGCGGGCCTGGGAGACGAGAAGCGGCCCATCGGCAGCTTCTTGTTCCTCGGCCCGACCGGCGTCGGCAAGACCGAGCTCGCACGCGCGCTCGCCGAGTACCTGTTCGACGACGAGCGAGCGATGCTCCGCCTCGACATGAGCGAGTTCCACGACAAGTACACGGTGAGCCGGCTCATCGGCGCGCCCCCGGGCTACATCGGTTACGAGGAGGGCGGGCAGCTCACCGAGCCGGTGCGCCGGCGTCCGTACTCGGTCATCCTCTTCGACGAGGTCGAGAAGGCGCATCCCGACGTCTACAACGTGCTCCTCCAGGTGCTCGACGACGGGCGTCTCACCGACGGCCAGGGCCGCACCGTGAGCTTCAAGAACACCATCGTGATCCTGACGAGCAACATCGGCTCGCATCACATCCAGGCCATCGAGGAGCGTGACCTGCCGTCGGAGGACAAGCGCGACCTCATCGAGCGCGCGGTGCTCGATGAGGTCAGGAAGACGATGCGTCCCGAGTTCATCAACCGCCTCGACGAGATGGTGGTCTTTCATCGCCTCGAGCGAGAGCAGATGCACAAGATCATCGACATCCAGCTGGCGCGCTTCGCGGAGCGCCTCGCCAAGCGCGAGATTGGCATCGAGCTGACGCCGTCCGCGAAGGACTACCTCGCCGAGATGGGCTGGGACCCGCAGTACGGCGCGCGCCCGCTCAAGCGCGCCGTTCAGCGCTACCTGGAGGACCCGCTTGCCAAGCATGTCATCGCCGGCGACTACCCGCCGGGGACGCACCTCATGGTGGACCGCGGAGAGAACAAGCTCACGTTCGTCTCGAAGATGTCGAACTGACGGCTAATTCCGACGGCTACGGCGCGCTGGGTGCGGTCGGCGGTGGGGCCTTGTAGCTGCGGATCTCCCGCACCTTTTTCTCGTACTCACGCGCGCCCTCGTCCGTGAGCGTCGTGCCCCCGAAGCGGGCGAGCAAGTAGCGGTTGGTCAAATCGAGGACATCATCCGCGAGCGGGTGAGCTTTCGCGGCTAGCTCCTCGGCATGCTTGAGCGGCGGCAGCGACGTCGGCCGCGTGATGCCTTGCGTGGCGAGCGCGAGCTCGAGGGTGCGGTAGAGCGCGGTCGCCGCCTCTTGCTTAGGATCGACGCGTGCGCGGTCGGGCGCTTCCTCCGCCTTGCCCTTCGGCTTGCGCCGTCGCTTCCAGATCACATAGCCGGCGAGCGCGGCGACGAGCAGGACGCCGGCGAGCACGGGACCTCGCGTGATGCGCTCGGCGATGCCGTGGTTGGTGCCGGTCTTCGCGCGCATGCGCTCGTAGCCGCGGCTGATGTCCTCGAAGATGCGGACCTGCGTCTTGAGGTCGTAGCCTACGACGTAACGATTCCAACGCTGCGACAGCGCCTCGACGAGGTCGCGCATGTAGACGTACGCGCCGGAAGTCTCCTGGAGCGGCTGCGCGCCCGACGTCGGCGTCGGATCGAATGTGACCCAGCCGCGGATCGGGTCGTCGAAGTAAGCCTCGACCCAGGAGTGAGCGTCGCCCTCGCGGACTGCGTAGTAGCGGCCGAAGCGGTTGTAGGTGCCTCCCACGAAGCCCATGACGTTGCGCGACGGGATCCCGATCTCGCGCAGCATGAGCGCCATGGCCGTCGAGAAGAACTCGCAGTGCCCACGCTTCGACTCGAAGAGGAAGTGATCGACGGGCTGCGGCTTGCCGCCCGAGGGCGAGTTGGTGTCGTACTTGAAGTCGTGCTTGAGGTGCTCCTCGATGGCCTTCGCCTTGAGGTACGGCGTGGGCTGCGCGTCGGTCCACTCGTGCGCGAGCAGGCCGAGGCGCGGCGGCATATCGGGAGAGAGATCGAGGTAGCGAGGACGGTCCTGCGCTGCGAGCATCTCGATGATGGGCTCGCGATCTCC
>JAYTOQ010000507.1:0-6394 GCA_043747665.1 Polyangiaceae bacterium
AGTTCATCCGTACGGCTTCCGCCTCGGCGTCATCAAGACGTGGAACTCGAAGTGGTTCGAGGACAAGAACTACGCAAAGTGGCTTCACGAGGACATGCGCATCAAGCGCGCCGTGAAGGAGTACCTCATGAACGCGAACATCGCGTCCATCGAGGTCGAGCGCGCCGCGAACAAGGCGAAGGTCATCGTCTTCACCGCGCGCCCCGGCATGGTCATCGGCAAGGGCGGTAAGGGGATCGAGATCCTCAAGATCGGCAACCTGAAGACCGCCGTGAAGGGCGAGACCAAGTTCGCCGGCGTCCAGTCGTTCACCGACAACGAGGTCTTCATCGACGTGCAGGAGATCCGCAAGGCGGAGACCTCTGCGCAGCTCGTCGCCGAGAACGTCGCCATGCAGCTCGAGCGCCGCGTCGCGTTCCGCCGCGCGATGAAGAAGGCCCTCTCGACCGCCATGAAGTTCGGCGCGAAGGGCATCCGCATCCGTTGCTCCGGCCGCCTCGGCGGCAGCGAGATGAGCCGCGTCGAGACCTACCGCGAAGGTCGCGTTCCCCTCCACACGCTGCGCGCCGACATCGAGTTCGGTCAGCACGAGGCCCGTACGAAGTACGGCATCATCGGCGTCAAGTGCTGGGTCTTCAAGGGCGAGGTCCTCGCCCGCCGTCAGCGTCGCCCGCAGATCGCAGGAGCCTGAGAGTTAGCCATGAGTCAGCTCGTTCCCAAGCGGACCAAGTTCCGCAAGATGCAGAAGGGCAACAACCGCGGTATGGCGTACCGCGGCTCTGACGTCGACTTCGGCGACTTTGCCATGCAGGCCACCGAGCCCGGCCGCCTCACGGCGCGCCAGATCGAGGCCGCGCGTATGGCGATCACCCGCCACGTGAAGCGCGCCGGCAAGCTCTGGATCCGGATCTTCCCGCACCGCCCCGTCACCAAGAAGCCCCTCGAAGTTCGAATGGGTGGAGGCAAAGGCGGCGTCGAGGAATGGGCGGCCGACATCCTCCCGGGCCGCGTCATGTACGAGATCTCGGGCATCGACGAGAAGACGGCGCGCGAAGCGTTCCGCCTCGCCGGCCACAAGATCCCCGTTGGCTACAAGTTCCTCATTCGCGGCATCATCGAGGCGACCGCGATCCCGAACGCCGCGAAGGCGGCCGCCCGCAAGCTCGCGGGCCCGGGCATGAAGATCCCCTCACCTCCGAAGGTCCCGGGCGCGCCCGGCTCCTCGCCTGCACTGAAGGACAAGGCCTGATCATGAAGGCGAAAGACCTGCGCGAGCGGACGCCGGACGACCTCAAGGAGCTCGAGAAGAGCCTCGCGAAGGACACGTTCACGGCGCGCTTCAAGAACTTCACGAACCGGCTCGACGACACGAGCACGATCAACAAGACGAAGCGCGACCTCGCGCGCGTCAAGACGCTCCTCCGTCAGGCGGAGCTCAACGCAAGTGCGCCTACGCCTGGTTCCAAGGGCGGCGACGCGCCGAAGGCAGAAGCCAAGGCCGCGGCTCCGAAGACGAGCGCGAAGAAGACCGCGGCCAAGAAGGCCAGCAAGAGCGAGGCGAAGTAGTCATGGCAACCGAGAAAAAAGCTGCGCCGGCGAAAGCCGCTGCTCCCAAGGTGGCCGCCAAGATCCCGGCCGCGCCCCTCAGCACGACAAGCGCCGCGCGCGCCGCCGCGAAGGAGGCCGCGCACGGCTTCCGCCGCAAGATCGTCGGCAAGGTCGTCAAGGACAAGATGAACAAGACCGTGGTCGTCGAGTGCGTCAACGCGCGCCGCGACCCTCTCTACGGCAAGTACGTCCGTAGCAAGACCCGCTACAAGGCCCACGACGAGACCAACCAGTACAAGGTTGGCGACCACGTGGAGATCCAGGAGCACCGCCCGATCTCGCGCGACAAGCGCTTCATCGTGGTGCGCCTCGTGAAGAAGTTCGTGGAGGAGTAAGCGCGATGATCCAGATGCGAACCAACCTGGAGGTTGCAGACAACTCCGGGGCCAAGCGAGTGCAGTGCATCAAGGTGATCGGCGGATCTCGCCGTCGCTATGCGCGCCTCGGCGACATCATCGTCGTCTCGATCCAGGAATGCCTTCCGAGCGCCAAGGTGAAGAAGGGCGAGACGGCCAAGGCCGTGGTTGTCCGCGTCAAGGACGACACCCCGCGCAACGACGGCAGCTCCATCCGCTTCGACGTCAACAGCGCCGTTCTCATCAACGCGCAGCTCGAGCCGATCGGAACCCGCATCTTCGGACCGGTGGCGCGCGAGCTCCGCGGCAAGAAGTTCATGAAGATCATCTCGCTCGCTCCGGAGGTTCTCTGATGGCCGTCCAGCGCATCCAGAAGGGCGACACCGTTGTCGTCATTTCTGGCAAGGACAAGGGCAAGACCGGCAAGGTCATGCGTCTCCTCAAGGAGGACGACAAGGTGCTCGTCGAGGGGATCAACCTCGTCAAGCGCCACATGAAGCCGAACCCCCGCATGCAGCAGGGCGGCATCCTCGAGCGCGAGCAGCCGATGCACGCGTGCAAGGTCATGCTCGCGGACGCCGCCGGCAAGGCGACCCGCGTCCGCGTGAAGACCGATGACAAGGGCGTCAAGGTCCGCGTTGCCGTCACGAACGGCGAAGACATTCCGTCCCCGCGTAAAGCGGCGGCAGCTTCCTGAGGGCTTGAGTCATGGCTGACGAGAAGACCGAGAAGGCCTCCGAAGGTTCGGAGCCCAGCGCAAAGAAAGAGAAAAAGCCCCGCGACGAGGCCAAGGCGAAGAAGAGCCAGGCCGGTCGTGGTGGTGGTGAGCGCGAGAAGGCCAAGGTCATCGTGACCGCAACGGCCGTCGCTCCGCGCTTCATCGCCAAGTACAAGGACGTCGCCATCCCGGCGCTGACCAAGCAGTTCGGCTACTCGAACCCGAACCAGGTTCCGAAGCTCGAGAAGATCGTCGTCAACATGGGCCTCGGCGCTGCCGTGACCAACCCGAAGATCATCGACTCTGCCGTCGAGGAGCTCCGCGCCATCACCGGCCAGAAGCCGATCGTCACGCGCTCCAAGAAGGCGATCGCGAGCTTCAAGCTCCGCGCCGGCCTTCCCATCGGCGCAATGGTCACGCTTCGCAAGGCGAAGATGTGGGAGTTCCTCGATCGCTTCATCTCGATCGCGCTCCCCCGCATGCGCGACTTCCGCGGTGTGTCGCGCCGGGCCTTCGACGGCCAGGGCAACTACACGCTCGGTCTCAAGGAGCAGATCATCTTCCCCGAGATCGACTACGACCGCATCGACGTCATCAAGGGGCTCAACGTCTCCTTCGTGACGACCGCGAACACCGACGAAGAGGGCCGCGCCCTCCTCCAGCACATGGGCATGCCCTTCCGGGCGACCTGAGTAACCCCGGAGCCTAAGGAAAATACGATGGCGCGTGCCTGTCAGTTTGCGAAGCTCAATCGAGCCCCCAAGTTTCCCGTTCGCCACGTCAACCGCTGCAAGGTGTGTGGACGAGGCCGTGCGTACTACCGCAAGTTCGAGCTCTGCCGCATCTGTCTGCGGCTCTACTCTCTCCGCGGTGAAATCCCCGGTGTGATCAAGGCGAGCTGGTGATCCCATGATGACCGACCCGATCTCCGACATGCTTGCGCGCATCCGTAATGGTGCGCTGGCTCGCCACGACCGCGTGGAGATGCCCCATTCCACCCTCAAGTTCGCCGTCGCGAACGTCCTGAAGTCGGAAGGCTTCATCGACGACGTGCGCGAGAGCGAGAGCGTCGACGGTGCAGGGCCTCGCACCCTCACGCTCGTCCTCCGCTACGGCAAGAGCACGCGCCACGACAAGGACTCCGCGATTGACGGCGTCCGTCGTGTCTCGGCTCCCGGCCGTCGCGTCTACGTTCGCTTCGACCGCATCCCGCGCGTCTGTAGCGGCATGGGCATCTCGATTCTTTCGACGAGCCGCGGCGTCATGGCCGACCGCACCGCACGCGAGCAGCGTGTCGGTGGCGAGCTCCTCTGTGAAGTTTGGTGATGCGATGAATAGCGTTACCGAGAAGATCCTCGCAGGTCTGGTGATCCCATGAGCTCTCAAACGCACAACACCGAGCAGCTCGGCGCCGATGGCGCTCCGATCTCTCTTCGTCCCGAGCAGATGCGCCAGTCGCGCGTCGGCAAGCGCCCCGTGGTGCTGCCGAAGGGCGTCACCGTGACCATCGCGAACGGCAAGATCGACGTGAAGGGCCCGAAGGGGACCCTCTCGCGCCCGCTCACGCCGAACGTGAAGGTGAAGCTCGAAGGCACCGAAATCCACGTCTTCCCGACCGTCACCGGTCGCGACGGCGCCCGCTTCCAGGGCCTCGCCCGCTCGATCATCAACGGGATGATTACCGGCGCCGCGACCGGCTACGTCAAGACCCTGCAGCTGGTCGGCACGGGATATCGCGCTGAGGTGAAGGGCAAGGTCCTCAACCTCGCGCTCGGCTTCTCGCACCCGGTGAACTTTCCGATTCCGGAAGGCATCAAGATCGAGATCCCGGGCGATTCGAAGGGCACGCTCATCATCATGTCGGGCGCCGACAAAGAGACGATGGGCCAGGCGGCTGCCAAGATCCGCGGGTTCCGCCCGCCGGAGCCTTACGGTGGCAAGGGTGTTCGCTTTCAGGGCGAAAAAGTCCGCGAGAAGGCCGGCAAGGCCGCGAAGGGCGGGAAGTAGAAAGTCATGGGAAGCCGTCTCATTGGTCGCGAGCGCCGTAAGCTCCGTGTCCGTGGAAACGTCAGCGGAACGCCCGAGCGTCCCCGCCTCACGATCTTCCGCAGCAACAGTCACATGTACGCGCAGGTTGTCGATGACGTCGCGGGCACCACGCTCGCGCACGCCTCGACGCTGTCGAAGGACGTCAAGCCGCGCGCGGCCGACGCCAACAAGTCCGGCCAGGCCGAGCTCGTGGGCGAAGCGGTCGCGAAGCAGCTCATCGCCAAGGGCGTGAAGAAGGTCGTCTTCGATCGCAATGGCTACATGTATCACGGCCGAGTGAAGGCCCTTGCCGAAGCGGCCCGCAAAGCCGGGCTGGAGTTCTGACATGGCGATCGAGCACATCGACGAAGACAAGCTCAAGGAGCGCATCATCCACATCAACCGCGTTGCGAAGGTCGTGAAGGGCGGACGCCGCTTCAGCTTTGCAGCCCTCGTCGTCGTCGGCGACGAGAGCGGTCACGTGGGTGTTGGTCTCGGCAAGGCCAACGAGGTCCCCGAGGCGATCCGCAAAGGCAACGACCAGGCTCGCAAGAACCTCTTCAAGGTCCCCCTCGACGGCGTCACCATCCCGCACCAGTCGCTCGGTCACTTCGGCGCAGGCCGTGTGTTCCTCCGTCCGGCTTCTCAGGGAACCGGTGTCATCGCCGGCGGCGCCGTCCGCGCCGTCGTCGAGTCGGCAGGCATCCACGACATCCTGACGAAGTGCATCGGCAGCGCGAACCCGCACAACGTGGTTCACGCGACGCTCGACGCGCTCCGCCAGCTCAAGAGCCTGGACATGATCGCCAGCAAGCGCGGGAAAGAAGCCGGCACGTTGACGGTTCACACCGGCAAGAAGATCAAGAAGACCGCCACGCCCGCGACTGAAGGAGTGACGTCGTGAAGGCGAAGGCGCACCTGAAAATCAAGCAGATCCGCAGCTGCATCGGGGTCGAGCACCGCATGAAGGAGAACCTTCTCGGTCTCGGTCTCGGTCGCATCGGCCGTGAAGTCGTCGTCGCGAATACGCCCTCGTTCCGAGGCGCGGTCAAGAAGGTGCTCCACCTCGTGACCGTCGAGGAGGTGGACAATGGCTGATACGCTCAGCAAGCTCGCGAAGCCCGAAGGGGCAACGCGCGGCAAGATTCGTAGGGGCCGCGGTGTCGGCTCGGGTCTCGGCAAGACGGCCGGTCGTGGACAAAAGGGGCAGTTCGCCCGTCGCTCCACGTTCAAGCCCTGGTTCGAGGGTGGACAGACGCCCCTCGCACGTCGCCTCCCGAAGCGCGGCTTCAAGAAGCACAACCGCGACGTCGTCGCCGCGATCAACGTGAGCCAGCTCGAGATGTTCGACGCCGGCGCGAAGGTCGACGAGCGCGCGCTCCGCGAGCGCGGCATCATCAAAGGTCGCGCCGACCGCATCAAGATCCTCGGCAAGGGCGATCTGACCAAGTCGGTCACGGTCACCGCTCACTCATTCTCGAAGAGCGCGCAGGAGAAGATCGCGAAGGCGGGCGGCAAGGCCGTCCTCGTCGCCGTCGCTCAGGCCGCCGCAGCGGCCGAGTGAACGAGACGCGAGACATTAGGACATGAGCGTACTCGCCGGCTTCTCGAACATCAGCAAGGTCCCGGAGCTCCGGCGCCGCGTGGTCTTCACGATGGCGATGCTGGCGGTCTTCCGCATCGG
>JAYTOQ010000508.1:0-2191 GCA_043747665.1 Polyangiaceae bacterium
CGATCAGGGCCTTCTCGATCTCGAGGCGCCGGTCGCCCGCTACTGGCCCGAGTTCGCCGCGGCGGGCAAGGAGCACGTGCTCGTGCGCTCGCTCCTCGATCATCGCGCCGGGCTCGCCGCGATCCGCGCGCCGCTTCCGCCCGCGGCGATGTTCGACTGGGACCTGATGACCCGGACGCTCGCCGCCGAGGAGCCGTGGTGGGTGCCCGACACGAAACACGGGTACCACGCGGTCACCTTCGGATGGCTCGTCGGTCGGCGAGGTGGTTCGCCGGGTGAGCGGCAAGACAGTCGGTGCCTATTTTCGCGAAGAAATCGCACAGCCACTCGGGCTCGACATCCACATCGGCATGGACGAAACGAACGACGCGCGCTGCGCGGAGGTCCGTCCGGGGCCTCGTCCCAGCGGCGGCGAGGAGACGCTCTTCGAGCGCATCCTGAAAGGCCCCCGAGTCGATGCCTGCGAAGGCGTTCATGAACCCGATCACCATGCTCGTACCCGGTACGCTCGCGTCGCGCGTGGCGGGTACGAGCATGGTGCACTCGGTGAACGGCCACGCGGCGGCGCGCTCGCTGGCTCGACTCTATGGGGCGCTGGCGAGCGGTGGGATGGTGAACGGTATTCGCGTGCTGAATCCGGAATCGATACTTCGATGTCATGGTGAGAGATCGTCTGGCATCGACGAGACCCTCGGCGTCGCGACGCGATTCGGCCTCGGCTTCATGCTCTCGCAGCCCGGCGCGTCGTTTGGACCGAACCCCACCAGCTTTGGACATCCCGGCGCGGGCGGCTCGCTCGGCTTCGCCGATCCGGTGGCGCGCGTCGGGTTCGGCTACGTGATGAACCGAATGGGCACGAGCATCCTCGTCGATCCGCGTGCCGCGGCGCTCATCGAGTCGGTCTACGCCTGCCTCGCGTGAGCGATCAGAGCCCGCTCTCCGTCTTCCACGTGAGCTCCAGAACCGTACGCGCGTCCTCCTTCCAGGAGCGTTCGAGGAAGCGCGCGTGGATGTGCGTGGTGCCTGCCATCTCGAGGAGGCGCTCGAAGAAGCCCATCGTCTGGTACGAGGCCGCCTCCTCCGCCACACCGCCCATGCAGTAGTGGACGACGACGTGCGCGTGATCCTCGACGAGCGTAGGGATCTCGAGCGCCTCGAAGTCGAAGTACGTCGCGCGCTGGACGCGGAAGCGCATCATCGTCTCGACGGGGTCGCCCTTGGCGACGAGGTTTGGCGAGGCTGCGCTCAGCTGATCGACGGAGATGCCGCCCCACATGCGTAACGCCTCGAGATCGTCGGACGCCACCTCCTTCAGGATGGAGAGTAGGCCAACGTAGTGGGGGATGGCTCGCAAGAGGGCGGCGCGGTGTGGGGGGGCGGAGCATGGGGTAGCCGAGATTCCGCGGTCGCTGGACGTAGGGCGGGCGGTTGTCGAGCGCCTGACAGGGGGCGGCCACGGCGCGACGTGTCGCGCGTTGGACGGTGGCGAGGTCAGGCGGCGACGGGTGGGTCGCGCGAGCGACGCAGCGCGGCGAGGAGGCGGTCGATGGACGGGGGGGCCGTCACGACCGCGCGCACCGTCATGCGTCCTGCGCACCCGGTGCAGCGCGTGACGTCCACGTCGAAGGTTCGGCGCAAGAGGGTGGCCCAATCCACGCGGGAAAGCGGAGCGTAGAGCGCGCCGCCAAGGAGTCGGTCCCAGTGCGCGATGGAGAGGGTGTTCGGGGCCACCTGCAACGCCGCCCCCGTCACGAGGAGCGTCGACGTCGGCACCGCCGAAGCGCTCGCGACGAGCGCCGCCTCGCCCGTTCCACGCTGCGCGGACGGCCCCAGCCCCGGCCGCTCGATGCGCGAGACGACGGCGGCCCCTGGCGCGGCTCTCGCCGCTGCCACCGAGCTCGTGCTCTTCTTCTTGGACGACGACGTGGCGCATGCTGACGCCGAAGACGGAGACGGTTCTCCCATCACGCTGGAAACCCGGCCCGTACTTCGTCGCGACCGCGGCGTCCTTGCAGCCCGTGCACGTCAGCATTGCGCAGAGGAGCGCGAGGAGAAGGAGGGCGCAATTCACGCTGCGCGAGAACGATGCGGGCTGCGGCACGGCCCCACCGCAGCGCGCCGACGGTATCGGAGACGCGCTCAGCGCAGGGTCGGCCCCGTCGCCCACGTGCCGTCCGGTCGCTCCGCGGAG
>JAYTOQ010000509.1:0-7109 GCA_043747665.1 Polyangiaceae bacterium
CTCGCCGGTCTTCCCGGCGGCCTTCTGCGTGCTCTCGAAAGCGCTCTTCGCGTCCTCGATGGACGTGCCGCGGAGGAAGTAGTTACGCGCCGCCGCGCCGATGGCGAGCGTGCCCGCGAACGCGACGGCGCCAGATACCATCGAGCCCGCGCCGGGGAATACGAACTTGATGAGCGCGCGCGCGCCTTCGCGGAACGCGAAGCCGAGGCCGACGTTCGCGCCCATCGCGGTGAGGAACTCCGCCGCCGCCTTGCGATCGAGAGGTCGACCCGAGAGCCACGCGATGCCCGCGATCAGCGTCACCTGTAGCGTGGTGATCGGGATCACGTCCGCGAGCGGGATGGGCAGGGCTGCGATGCCGGCGCAGATTGCCGCGGTAGCGCGCGTCAGGTTGCTCGCGAGCTCTTCTTGAAGGCCGCGTACGCGCGCGATGCGGACCAGCGTCCCGCGACCGGCGTCGGGCAGGTGCTTGAAGAGCGTTCCCACGAGCTCATCGATGCGCCAGCGGTCATCGGCGCGTACCGTGTCGTCCTTCGCGAACGAGATGTACGTGCTGATTCCGCGCGTCCACACGAGATGCGGCGCGAGCTTCGTGCGCTCCTTGATCTTCATCTCGAGGTGATGCTCGACCTCGCTGACGCGCGCGAGCTTCTCCTCGATCTCGTCGTGGCGCTCCTCGCTCGCCTTGTGGAGGCGCGTCGCCTTGGGCTCCAACACGTCGCAGTGCGTGGCGATCGCGACGAGCGGCGGCCGGAACCGATGCTCTCGTTCGATCTCGGCGTAGACGCGCTCGAGCGCATCCAGGTCGGCGTCGATCGCGCTGTCCGCCTCCGAGGCCTTCACGAGGAACAGGATGACGTCGGGGACCTTCTTCTTGAGCTCGACTACGATCGACGCGACGGCGTCCTTCGAGGCGTCCTTCTCGGCGGGCGTCGAGCCTTCCTGAACGCCACGTGTGTCGAGGATCGAGAGCGAGCCGCGCTCGGTCTTGTGCTCGAACCACTTGCCGCGGCCCGTCTGCGACTTGACGTGTCCTACCTCGGCTACTTTTGCGCCGAAGAGGGCGTTGACCAGGGATGATTTCCCCGCGCCCCTGCGACCGACGAGCGCGAACGCCGGCGCGCGTTGCTCGAGGAGGATGGTGCGGAGAAGGCCGATCTTCGCGCGGAGATCGTTCACGGTCGCGTCCGAGAGGGGGAGGAACCGCAGCATCTCCTCGACGCGACGGATGTTTTCGGCGATGAGCTCGCGCGTCTTCGCGGCGTCGTCTCGGTCTTCTTTGTCGCTGGGCATGCCACTGCTCATCGTAACGCGGCTTTGTGCGCGCGCGAGCGCAACGGTGGCGAAGGTGCGTGGCGCGCCGCGTGCTTCGTGCGCCGGTGTGGTCCGCCGTCCTCCCGATCGCGCGGCGCCTCTTGCTTCGAGGAAGACAACTTGCGGGCTGGCCCCGTACGTTGGGACCACGAGGGGAGCTCTTTTCTCGATGCTCGCCTCGCTCGCCGGAGGTTGCGCCACCGGATCGACTGCTACCGAGACTGCTACCGCGACCGAGACCGCGACCGGTAGCGACGACGTCGGCTCGGGTCCGGTCGTCGCACTGTCCGATCCCAGCGCGCCGCTGCCGAAGCTCCCAGAGCTCGGGCGCAGCGAAGCCATGGACGTCGAGGCGTTCACCGGCCCGAACCACGAGGAGCCGGCGCCGGCGAAGCGCTGGACGGGCACCGTCACCATGGCGGGCATCGTCGACTTCCCCGGCCCGTCGTCGTCACTGGGCGCGCATGCGCTGCGCGCGAGCACGTTGGCAGCAGGCGGCGCCGCGTACCTCACGCGTCACGGAGCGGCGGTGGGGTCGCAGTGGGTCGGCGCGCTCGCGTTCTCCCTGCGCGTCGATGCGCTGCCGATGACGGTGCTCGGCGGTCCGGAGATCGCGATCGTCGATGCCGAAGGCGCGACGACGCACGTCGGCTTCTCGGTGAGGCCCGAGGGGCTCGCGCTCCATCAATTCTCCGAGTCGTGCGGCGGCTCCACGTGCACGCTGCGCTCGGATCTCGTGAGCGACGTGAAGCCCGGCGAGTGGCGTCACCTCGTCGTCGCGGTCGAGACCTACGGGACGACCACGTCGCCGTACGGACGCATCGAGGTGACCGTCGACGACGGCGGGCTCATCGTGTTGCCGCTCACAGTCATGCCTCACGCCGGTCTCGCGGAGGCGCGCGCCGGCATCACCGTGGCCGACGTGGCGCCCGCCACCGCCCGGATCGACGACGTCACGTTCTATGCCCATTCGCTTTGAGCAGCGCCTTCGCGATCCTCGTGAATCGCTGCCCGGCCCACACCGTCAGAGGACCATGCTTCGCTCCGCATCCAGAATTCTGGTCTTTGCCCCTCGACCGCGCATCGCGTGATTTCGCGCTCGGGGGGGAAGCCCGCGCCGCGGGGCGCCGTACGAAGAAGGGAATGCGCGCCCTCCTCGCCCTCGCCTGTCTTCCTTGTCTCGCGCTCGTCGGCTGCGCCGCGGATGCCGAGCCGACCGATCCCGCGCCCATCGCGGGCATGATCGTCGCGGCGCCCGGCGCCGTCCTCGGTGTGCCCTCCGATACGCACGCCGCCGTCGCGCCGCCCGCGGGCCAGCAGACGCGCCCCGTCGGCGGCGATGTCGAGGTCCCTGCAGCGCACGGTCAGGCGAACGGCTTCGTGTGCCGCGCCGGCGCCTTCTGCGAGGACTTCGAGGAGCAGGGCTTCGAGGCTCGCTGGCGCAGCGTGCTCATCGCTGGCGGCGGCACCGTCGAGCACATCACCGACTCGGCGTCGCTCGGGCGTGGATCGCTCCGCCTCTTCACCGCGGACGATGCATCGTCCGCCTACCTCCTCCAGGAGAAGGGCACCGTGAAGGGCAACTGGTCGGGCGTGCTCGGCTTCGCGTTCCGGGTCTCTTCGGTCCCGTCGCAGTACCTCGGTGGACCCGAGCTCACGGTGCGCACCGCCGACGGGCCCATCACCATCCGACTGATGATGGCGCCCGAAGGGGTGTTCGTCGAGCAGCGCAGCACCGCGGCGTGCGTCGCCGATCGTTGCACGCCGAAGCGCACGCTCATCGCGCAGGCGCACGCAAACCACTGGTACCGCGTGAACCTCGGCTTCGAGGTCAATCCTGCGAAGGTCGCGCCCTACGGCCGTCTTGAGGCCTCGGTCGACGACTCGGGCGTCGTGGTCTCCACTGATCTCTCGGTGCCGCTCTACGACGGTGACGTGGCCTTCAGCGCCGGCATCACGCAGGGCGACGTCGGCCATCGCGCGCTCGCCGACCTCGACGACGTCACGCTGCTGGTGCGCTGAGCGCGCGCCACGAGCCGCTCAGAGCGCGACGAGCGACACGTCGATGACGTCCGGCGTGCACGCGCGCAGCGCGGCGACGACTTCGCCCGAAGGCGCGCGATCGACGTGGATGCGCGCGACCGCGGCGCGAGCGCCGTCGAACACGATGTTCTCGGTCTCCTGCACGTTGATGCCGCCCTTCTTGAGGCAGTCGAACACGGCGGCCAGCACGCCGACGCGATCGTAGTGACGCACCGCGAGGAGGTGGGTCGCTGGAGATTTCTTCGCGAGGTTGACGACGTTGGCGGGACGTCCCGTCTCCTTGAAGAGTCGAACGATGCGCACCGTCTCCTCCGCGATGGCCTCCTGCGCCTGATCGGTGGAGGCGCCGATGTGGTGCGTCCCGATGACGCCCGGCAGTTTGAAGATGCTGGCGTCCACGTCGCCGACGCCGCCCGACGGCTCCTCGGCGAAGACGTCGAGCCCGGCGCGGATCCCGCGCTCCTTCACGGCGCGCTCGAGGGAAGCCTGATCGACCACCTCCGCGCGCGAAGTGTTGATGAACATCGTCCCTTGCTTCATCGACGCGAAGACGCCGTCGCCGATGAGGCCGCGCGTTTCCGGCACGAGCGCGAGATGCACGGTGACGATGTCGGCAGCGGCGGCTACCTCGGTGGGGCTCGCCATGATCGTGATGTTGAGCTCCTCGGCCTTCGCGGGCGCGAGATGCTTGTCCCACGCGATCACGTGCATACCGAACGCTTGTGCGCGCTTGATCACCTCGAGACCGATGGTGCCCGCGCCGATGACGCCGAGCGTGCGGCCGAAGAGGCCACGCGCCGCGCTGTAGCGCTTCTTGTTCCACTTTCCGCTCTTGAGGTCGGCGGTGCCGTCGGCGATGTGGCGGTCGAGCGCGAGCATGAGCCCGGTCGCGAGCTCCGCGACCGCGATGGCGTTCTTGCCCGGGCAGTTCGCCACCCAGATGCCGCGTTCGCTGGCCGCTTCGACGTCGATGGTGTTCGTGCCGGCGCCGGCGCGCACGACGAGCTGCAGGTTCCCGGACTCGAGCATCGGGCGCGTCACCTGCGAGGAGCGCACCACCAGCACGTCGGCGCCGGTGCTCTTCACGGACCTAAGCAGGCTGTCGCCCGACACGTCAGGCTCGTAGGCGACGTCGCAGCCGATCTCGGCGAGACCACGGCGCCCGGAATCCTCGAATTTGTCCGCGACCAGGACCTTCATGGGCCGAGGTTATCATCCGACTTGCCCGGGCCGTGCAAGTAGCCTCTGATCGTAGCGTGAGGTCGCATCATCGCCTGTCGGTCGCCATCGGCGCGCCATGTCCAGGCGGCAAGCCGTACATCACGGTCGGCGCGGCTTGTCTCGCGGGACCCTCGCAGCTCTGGTCGATCCGCATGGATAGCGTCACCATGGACATTCGTTGATGAGAGTTCACCGGCAAGCTCTCGCCTCCGTCCTCTTGTCGGTCGGCTTCGCGGTTCTGTCCACGGCGTGCGGCAGCGGCGACGTCTCCGCCGATGGGTCAGACGCATCGCCCGCCGACGACGCGGGGACCACGAGCGACGGCGCCGTCATCGTGACCGACGCGGGCGCGACGCCGGACGCGGCGCCGCACGACGCCGGCCCCCTCGACTGGACGGTGAATGGTCACCTTCTCACGCCGGGCGAGCGGGCTCCGCTGATGGTCATCGCCGCCGACGTCGTTCCGCGGCTCTCGGGCACGCGCGAGGATCGCGTGCTCTTCGCTTCACGCGGCGCATGGTGGGCGCTCAAGGAAGGGACGTGGGAGCAGTTGCTCCCTGCCATCTACGGCTACTCGAACTGCAACAGCGCCAGCGGCGACCACGTGATCGGTCCGACCGAGATCTGCGGCACCGGTCGGGCGTGGCAGGTGGGGCTCGCTGCAGTACAGGTGCCGGGCCACACGTCCGCCGAGCTCGAGACGCGAGTGCCCGTGCTCTTTCCGGGCATGACCGCCGATGCACTGCTCGCCGATGCCGCGATGAAGGCCGGCGAGACGAAGGCGACGTCGGACGCGATCGTCGCGTCGACCGGCTCGCTACGCGCGTCGTGGTTGCTGCGGGTGCCGGCGATCGGCTTCGACGCGCTGGTGCCGGGCGAGGTCATCCCCGAGTGCATCGATGGCACGAAGAGCTGGTGCTTCGGCTCTGCGTGGCCCGAGACGAAGAAGTTCGCCCCCACGCAGGCCGCCGCGCTCGTGTCGATCGGAGACCTGCAGCGGATCCTGTCGTTGCTCGCGCCCTGAGAGCCTCATATTCTCGGGGACCCATGGCCCAACCCACGCGCTCGCTCATCAAAGGCGGCACCGTCGTCACTGCCGTCGACACGTACCTCGCGGACGTCGCGATCGTCGGCGACAAGATCGCCGCCATCTTCGGGCCCAACGCGGCGCCCGCCGGGCCGTGGGACCTGACCATCGACGCCACCGGCAAGTACGTCATGCCCGGCGGCATCGATGCGCACACGCACATGGACATGCCGTTCGGCGGCACCACCGCCTCCGACGACTTCGAGACCGGAACGCGCGCGGCGGCCTACGGCGGCACGACCTGCATCGTCGACTTTGCCATCCAGACCAAGGGCGATCCGCTCCGCACGGGACTCGATGTCTGGCACGGCAAGGCCGAGGGCAAGGGAGCGGTCGACTACGCGTTCCACATGATCATGACCGACGTGAACGAGGGGACCATCCAGGAGATGGGCCAGGTCGTGAACGAGGGCATCACGTCGTTCAAGATGTTCATGGCCTATCCGGGTGTGCTGTTCGTCGACGACGGGCAAATCTTTCGCGGCATGCAGCGCGCCGCCGAGCTGGGCGCGCTCATCTGCATGCACGCCGAGAACGGGATCCCCATCGACATCCTCGTGCAGCAGGCCATCGCCAAGGGCCACACCGCGCCGATCTATCACGGGCTCACGCGCCCGCAGATCGCCGAGGCCGAGGGCACCTTCCGCGCGATCTGTCTCGCCGAGATGGCAGGCGCGCCCGTGTACATGGTGCACCTCTCCGCCGAGCGCGCGTTGAAGCAGGTGGTCGAGGCGCGCGATCGCGGGCTGCCGGTCTTCGCCGAGACGTGCCCGCAATATCTCTTCCTCTCGCAGGAGGATCTCGCGCGTCCCGACTTCGAGGGCGCGAAGTACGTCTGCACGCCGCCGCTTCGCCCGGCGCACATGCAAGAGGACATGTGGCGCGGGCTCCGCACGAATGACCTCCAGGTCGTCTCCACCGATCACTGCCCGTTCTGCATGAAGGGCCAGAAAGAGCTCGGGAAGGACAACTTCTCGAAGATCCCCAACGGCATGCCGGGCGTCGAGACGCGCATGTACTTGATGTGGGACGGCGGCGTTCGAAAAGGGCGGATCTCCATGAACCGCTTCGTCGAGATCACCTCGACGGCGCCCGCGAAGATCTTCGGGCTCTACCCGAACAAGGGCACCATCGCCGTCGGCGCCGATGCCGACCTCCTCGTCTGGGACGGCGAGAAGCGCCATACGCTCAGCGACAAGACGCTCCACATGCGCGTCGACTACACCCCGTACGAAGGTCGCGAAGTGGTCGGCGCGCCGACGCACGTGCTTTCGCGCGGAAAGGTGGTGGTCGAGAACGGCAGCTACGTGGGGCGAAAGGGCGACGGCAAGTTCGTCCGCCGGAGCACGTTCAACCTCATGTGAGGGCGATCCGAAGCGCGACCGTCGTATTTCGCGCACACCGACCCACGCGTCGTGGAACAAAATAGCGGTGGCGTACGTCC
>JAYTOQ010000510.1:0-2172 GCA_043747665.1 Polyangiaceae bacterium
GAGTGGCTCGAGCCCACGCTGCACGACAAGCTCGGGCTTGTGGCGGCGGATCGCTTCGGCGGAACGCGGACGTTCTCGTACGTCGTCCTCGTGCACAAGGAGGGCGCCGTCGATCTCGGCGAGGTTCGCCTTCCCTACTACGATGCCGACAAGCGAACGTTCGCGGTGGCGCGCGCGACCATCGGCATCGTGAACGTGGCGACGGGACCGGCGCGCGACGCCGGCGCGGACGCGGACGCGCCGGAGGTGGTGCTCGCAGGCATGCCCAAGGAGCGACACGTCCTCGAAGGCGTGCGCGCGCAGTCGTTCGTGGCAGAGCGTCCGCTCTACTGGGCAGCGTTGTTCGGGTCGCCCCTGGCGTGCGCGCTGGTGCTCGGCGCACACGGTCTTCTCGGTCGGTGGCGGGAGAAGCGGGCGTCGTCGTCGCCGTCGGCTCAGTCGATCGCGAAGACGCAACGCGCGGAGGCCGACGAGGCGTGCCGCGGCAGTGACGGCAAGGCGGCGATGGGCGCGATCGCACGCGCGATCGTCAGCGACGTGCTCGCGCGCACCGGGGTGAACCTGCGCGGCGCGGCCGGCGACGCCGGCAAGACCGAGCTCGAGGAAGAGGGCGTCGACGCGACGAGCGCGAAGGACGTGGTCGAGCTGCTGCGGCGCTGCGAGGACGCGCGGTTCTCTCCCGATGGCGTCGACATCGCGTCAGCGCGCGAAACGTGGGCGAGCGCGAAGACTGCGCTCGACGCGTTCGGCAAGAGCGCGGGCGGCGGCGAAGGGCGGAAGCCAGCGTGAAGAGGCGTGCGTCGGGGATGCTGGCGATCGTCGCCGTGCTGGTCAGCGCGTCGACCATCGCACGCGCGGATGCGGGCGCGGATGCGGATGCGGGCGCGGGCGCGAGCGCGAACGCGAACGCGAACGCGAACGGTGTGAAGGAGGAGGCGGGCGAGGAGACCGACCCGGCGTCTTTGTTCCGCGCGGCGACGGATGCGCTCGCGGGCGATCGTCCGGTCGAGGCCATCGCGAAGCTGGAGGCGCTGGGGGATCGCGGCGTGATCGATGCGGTGGTGAGCTACGACCGCGGGCTCGCGTATGCAGGGCGCGTGCGAGCGGGCGCCGAGCAGCCAGGGGATCTCGGGCGAGCGGCGCACGGGTTCGAGGAGGCCCGCGAGCTCTCGCACGACGCGGCGCTCATCGATGACGCCACGACGGCGCTCGCCGCGGTGCGTGCCGAGGTGGCGCACCGGCGATCGCGCTCCGGCGATCCGATCGAGCTGGAGAGCGGGCTCTCGCTGGGTCGGTCGATCGTCAAGCTGCTGCCGGAGAACGTGTGGGCGATCCTCGCGGCCCTGAGCTCGCTGGCGCTCGCGGTGGGCATCGTCCTGCGAGCGAAGGCCACCGTGCGTCGACTGAAGGTCGCGGGCACGACGACCGCGGTCGTGGCAGCGGGGCTGCTGGTGGTGTTCGCGCTGGTCCTGGTGTCGGCGCGCGACGTGCGCCTGCGCGTGCGCGAGGCGGTGGTGATCGCGCCGACGACGCGTCTCCTCGACGACAAGCACGTCGCGATGCTGTCGGTCGCGCCGCTACCTGAAGCCGCGCGCGTCGAGCTGCTCGACGAAGGCTCGGACTTCGCGCACGTGCTGGCGGGCCGCGCCGTCGGGTGGCTCCCGTCGAGCGCAGTGCTGCCGATGGCCAAGCGCTAGTCGTCGGGCGCGTGGCGCGTGGCGCGTGGCGCGTGCGCTGCAGGCGCCGTCGCGCCTGGGGCGCCGGTGCCTTCGCTTGGAGACGCCGACGATTCGGGTGCGAATCGTCGCGCGACACTGTGACGACGCGGGGTTGCGAACGGTTCGGGTCCTCATCGTCCCGCCTACCTTTCCGGGGTTGGCCCCTGCCGCCTCCCTTGCTCCGGAGCGCGGAGCATCAGCCGTGCCGCACCATCGCCGGCGAAATGGCGCGCAACGGCAGCGGGCGTACCAGCATCCATGTCCGATTTTCCCTTGCCGGCGCTCCGGTGCGACCCATCTTACGCATCAGGACCGGCCGCGTAGACCCAAAGCGCGTCACCCGGACATACGTGCACAATGCACGCCATTTTTACGCTGCGCCGTCCAGCCGGATGCGCGCGCGGACAGGCTCGACGTGCCAGTCACGTCGAATCACGCATCGCCACGTTCATCG
>JAYTOQ010000511.1:0-1730 GCA_043747665.1 Polyangiaceae bacterium
ATCATCGGCGACACGAAGCAGACCGACTTGTTCGGCTTCGGCTACTGGGCAGGGAAGGGCTATGGCTTCTCCGACACCGGGCACATCGTCGAAATCGACATGACCAGCGGCAAATCCGTGGTCCTCCTGACCTTGATGGGCGACGCGGGCACCGCGCTTCCCTGGTTCGGAGCGGGCGTGACGACCCAGGCGCCGATTCACTAAAACCAATCGCCTCGTCGCGCGTCTGAGCGGAACCAAAAACGTTTCAGCGGTCGGCAACGTCGACCTGCGAGGTTCCCATGTCGTTTTCCATGACGTCTCGCGTGAGGCGCGGCATCGCTCTGTCCGCCGTCGTGCTCGCCACCGGCGGGCTGGTCCTCTATCGCGCGCCCGCCAACGCGTTTCCGGGCTCATTTCCTGGCGATTCGACGTTCGGCCACACGCCGTCACCGCTCACAGCGGGAAAGAACTCGGCGACGTTCTCGGGCCCCGGCGTCCACGGCATGGTCTCGCTGAGCCACACGCGCATCCTCGCGGGGCGAGAGACCACGGTGTTCGCGGACGTTCGTGTCGTCGCCGATACCGACACGCGCGGGCGTGACGAGAAGCGCGCCCCCATCTCGCTCGCCATCGTCCTCGACACCTCCGGCTCGATGAGCGGAGAGAAGATCGAAGAGGCCCGGCGCTCCGTCCTCCGGCTGCTGTCCGAGATGCGCGACGACGACGAGATCACGGTCATTCGCTACTCCGACACCAGCGAGATGGTGCAGCCGCTCGCGCGCGTGGGCTCGGTTCGCGGAGCGCTCGCGTCGAAGATCGCGCAGCTCGATGCGAGCGGCGGTACGAACATTCCGGGCGGCCTCCAGCACGGCCTGCGCGCGCTCGACGAGGCCACGCGCGGTCGCGTCCGTCGCATCATCCTCGTGAGCGACGGCCTCGACAGCACCCGCGCGCAGGCGGAGATCCTCGCGCGGAACAGCTTCTCGTCCGGCATCACCGTCTCGTCGCTAGGCATCGGCCTCGACTTCGACGAGAGCTACATGGGCGGCGTCGCGCAGAGCGGTCACGGCAACTTCGCCTTCGTGAAGAACGGCGCCGCGCTCGCCAGCTTCCTCCATCGCGAGCTCGAGGAGACGGCCAACACCACGGTCGAGAACACTCGCGTCCGATTGCACCTACCGGACGGTATGCGCTTCGTGTCGGCGACGGGCGCCGACGCTGTCGTGAACGGCAGCGAGATCGAGCTCGCCATCGGGTCGCTCTTCGGCGGCGACGAGCGACGTGTCGTCGTCGAGCTCGCGGCGAATACGTATCGTGGCGAGGGGACCTCGTTCGACATCGACGCTACTGCCACCTGGACACCGGTCGGCGGATCCATCACGACGGCGCGTGCACCGCGGCTGTCGCTCGTGGCGTCCAACGACGCGTCGGAGGTCGAGCGCGGCAAGGACGGCGCGGTCCTCGCCAGCGCAACGAGCGTCGTTGCGTCGCGGCTGCAGATCGAGGCCGCGAACGCCTATGCGCAAGGGGACGTGAAGCGCGCTGCGCAGATCGCCGAGCAGAACGAGCAGTCCCTCGCGGCCGCCATGGCCGCGGCACCGGCGCCTGCCGCGACCGCGCTGGACACGCAAATGAAGGCCTACGCCACCATGCGTAAGGGCTTCACGACCGTCGCTCCGCAGAGCCCCGCCGGGAAGGCAGCCGCGAAGGAAGGGACCGCCAAGGACCTGGGAAACATGAACCGGAGC
>JAYTOQ010000512.1:0-6672 GCA_043747665.1 Polyangiaceae bacterium
GCACGCCACCGTCGAGCCGGACAAGTCCATCCCCACGCGGCAGCAGCTGACGCTCACCGCCCAGGAGATCGCTCCTTCGCTCGCGTCGATCGTCGAGACCTTTGCATCGAGCAAGCCCGTGAAGCGCGACGTTCGTCTCACGAGCGGCGCCGTCGTTCGCAAGGCGACCGAAGCGCGCCTCGCTTCGGTGCGGCTGCCCGCGCTCGGCTCCGGTGGCGCCGCCGAGGTCGAGCTCGACTTCGCGGTGACCGGCGTCACGACCCAGCCGCTCCTCTCGGCAAAGGAATCACCGCCGTCACCGTCGAGCGCGCGCATCACGGGATTCCGTGTAGACCTCACGGGTATGCAGGCGATCGAGGCGCCCAAGCTCGATGCCATCACCATCACGCAGAAGCCCGACGGCAGCGCCACCACTGGAGCGCTTGCCATCGAGGTGGCAGCGGGCGGCGCGCCGCCGTTCGTCGCGTGGCACAAGTCGAACGCCGCAAAGGCAGCGCCGCGCACGTTGCGCGTCGAGTACGTGGGCAGCGATGGCGCCGTCGTGCTGAAGCTCCAGCTCGACCGCTGCACGCCGTCGTCGGTGACGCCCCTCGGCGCCAATGGCACGACGCGCATCGTGCTTGCGTGCGCAGCCCTGAGCCAGCGCACCGGGTCGTGATGAGCTCATGGGGCCGTCGAGAGGGCCGTCCAGGGACGGTCACTCCGAGCCGGAGGTGAACGGCTCGGTCGCTGCCTCGCGCGGATCGTCGAGCTTGCTCGCGTCGTCGTCACGACGGTCCTCGGCGATCTCGGTCGCGATGGCAGCGGCCTCGACGGCGGGATGCCCGGCGGCGCGCTCGGCGAACTCGCGCTCGGCCATTGCGTCCTTGGCCCGCAGCTCGGGGTCGTCCAGCTCCTCGCCAGGCAGCTCGACCCGCAGCTCCGCGATCATCATGCGAATGCCCGCCGTGATGGGCAGCGCGAGGAGCGCGCCCAGGACGCCGAGCAGCTTGCCGCCGACCAGCAGCGCGATCATGATCGACGCCGGCGGCAGGCGCAGCACCTTGCCGTAGACGCGCGGGACGATCACGCGGCTCTCGAGCTCCTGGTACGCCGCGAGCACGAGCAGCACGACGAGCGCCACGGTCGTCCCCTGCGAGAGCGCCGCGAGCGCGGCGGGACCGCACGCGAGCAGCGCGCCGATGTACGGCAGCACGTCGGCGACGCCGGCAAAGAGCGCGAGGGCAAGCGCGTTGTTTACACCCGCGATGGTGAGGACCGCGAACGTGAAGATCGCCATGAGCAGCGACGTGATCGCTTGCCCGCGTATGTAGCCGCCGACGATGGTCTCGAGGTTCATGAGAACGCGCGACATGCGCACGTGATAGCCGCGCGGGACGAGCGCGAAGAGCGCGCCGCGCATGCGATCGCGATCGAGGATCAGGTAGAGCGCGAGGAAGAACGACGTGGCGGTATAGGCGGCGATCTCGGCGATTCTGGGCGCGTAGGTGATCCCATACTCCTGCGCTTTCGCGCCGAGGTCGGCCGGGTGCAGCGCACGAATCGAACCTGCGAGCGATGTCCCGAGACGCGTGCCGTCGAGCGCGTGCGCCACCCGCTCCTGGGACTCGGGCAGCTTCTCGACCACGTCAGCCACCTGCGAGACGAGGTTCGGAACGGTCAGCGCGCAGAAGCCGCCCACCACGAGGAACAGCGCTCCGAAGACGATCGCCGTGGCATACGTGCGGCGCAGGCCGCGCTTCTCGAGCTTCTCGACGAAGGGATTGAGCATCCCCACGAACATGAGCGCGACGACGATGAGGAGGAGGATCTGCCAGAGCTGCAGGAACAGCCAGACTGCCGCGATGGTGACGAGCGCGATGACTGCAGTGCGCGGCGTCAGCTCCATCCGCACCAAGGTCTGCTTCGACCGGTCGTCGGGGGTCGTCGGCGGCTTCGGCTCAGTCACGCGGTCAGCTGAGCAATAACCTCGCCAGCCTCAGACCTCGGAAAAGCAGGCGCGCGGTGGCCGGCACGAATGTGACGTGTGGCATCTGTGCGCAGGCGACTTGATCAGACGGGAACGATGCCGCGCCGCTTCTCGGGGCGCTCGACCTTCTTGTGGCGGGCGAGCTCGAGGCCCCAGGCAATGGCCTTCCGCGTGTCGCGCGGGTCGATGATCTCGTCGATGAGCCCCCAGCCCGCGACCTTGTAAATGTCGATGTTCTTCTGGATCTGATCGACGATCTGCTTCTTCACCTCGGGGGGCGGCTCTATTCCCCCAAAGAGCTTTCGGCCCGCGATGCCGACCATGCCTTCGGCGCCCATCACCGAGATCTCGCCGGTGGGCCACGAGACGATGAGATCGGGCTCGTAGGCGCGACCGCACATCACGTAGTAGCCGGCGCCGTAGGCCTTGCGCACGACCACGGTGATCTTCGGCACCGTCGCCGCGCTCATCACGTGCATCATCTTCGCGCCGTGGCGGATGATGCCGGCGTGCTCGACCTTCGAGCCGACCATGAAGCCCGGCACGTCCTGGAGGAACACCAGCGGCACGTTGAACGCGTCGCAGATCTGCATGAAGCGCGAGGCCTTGTCGGCGGAGTCGTTCTCGAGGATGCCGCCCAGCCAATTCGGCTGATTGGCGACGATGCCCACGCTCTTGCCGCCGATGCGCGCGAGGCACGTGATGATGGATCGCGCGAACCTCGGCTTGATGTCGAAGATGTCGCCGTGGTCCACGATGGCGCGAATCAGCTTGTACATGTCGTACGGCTTGCGCGTGGACTCCGGCAGCAAGTCGAGGAGCGACTCCTCGCGACGATCGATGGGGTCGGTGACGGGCAGGTCCGGCGGGAGCTCGTCGCAGTTCGATGGGAAGTACGAGAGGTACTTCTTGCAGGCATCGATGCAGTCTGCATCCGTCGCGAACTCGCCGTCGCCGACGCCGCTGACCTCGGAGTGCACCTTGGACCCGCCCAGCTCCTGCTCGCCGATGTCCTGACCGGTCACTGCCTTCACGAGCGCGGGGCCGGCGAGCGCCAGGCTGCCGACGCCCTTCATCATCGGGACGTAGTCGGCGAGGCCGGGGATGTACGCGGTCCCCGCCGCGCCGGGGCCGACCATCGCGGCGACCTGCGGGACGACGCCGCTCATGTGCACCTGCTCACGAAAGAGGTGACCCGAGCCGGCGAACAGCGAGATCATGTCGGGGTGGCTCGATCCAGGATCGATGCGCGCGCCGCCCGAGTCGACGAACCAGACGATCGGCCAGCGACCGCGCAGCGCCATCTGACGGAGGCGCGTGACCTTCTCCTCGCCGGTGTAGCCGATGCTGCCGCCCTTCACGGTGAAGTCGTAGGCGGCGCAGCACACCATGCGGCCGTTCGATTTCCCGAACGCGGTGACGACCGCGTCGGCGACCGGCTTGTCGGTGCCGTCCGGGCCCGCGGCCAGGCCCATCTGCGTGCCATGCGCGCCGAGCTCGAAGTAGACGCTGTCGTCGAAGAAGCGATCCATGCGCTCGCGCGCCGTGAGCTTGCCGCGCTCGTGCTGCTTCGCGATCCGCTCGGGACCGCCCATCTCGCGCACCTTCGCGCGTCGCGCTTCGAGATCGGCGACCAGCTCACGCATGTTCATCGGCGGCATCGACCGAGATGTTTCGCATACGAAACTTTTTTCTGCAAGGCAGGAGCCGTCGGTGCCACGTGGCAGCACTTCGAGACCACCCTGAGCAGCATCAAGCAGGGCTATCTCGACGTCGTCGGCGGCAGGACGCACGCGCTCAGCACGTGCTTCATCATCGACGACGTCACCGTGCGCCGCCTGAACTAGACCGCGGAGCGAGCCGCGATCACGTAGGCGGCTTCGGAGCGAAGAGCTTGCAGCCGCCTTCCGGGTTGATGGGCCCCTTCACGACCTTGCACGCACCGCACGCGTCGGGGCCTGCGGGCTGATACTGCACGCACGCGCTGCACTTCTTGGCGGCGTCGGTGGCGACCTCCACGTACGCGGCGGTCTGCTGGCGAATCGCGAGATCGGCAGGCGAGATGCCCGTGACGTCCTCGCAGCTCGGCTTCTTCGAGCAGGCCACGAGGAAGCCGGGGACGACGACGGATGCGGAGAGGATGGCGAGGTGTCGCAGCGCTTGACGACGGGGAATGCGGTCCATGGTGCGTTGTCATGGGGCCACCGCCGCCAGAAGTCCATGCGGCATCCGTCCGATCCCGGAGATCAGCGCCCTTTCCAGATCGGAGCGCGCTTCTCGAGGAACGCCATGAGGCCCTCGCGCGCGTCCTCGGTGCCGAGGCACTCGGCGAGCCGGTCGCGCAGCAGCGGAAGCGCCTTCTCGAGGTCGAGATCGTCCTGCGCAGCAAACGCCCGCAGCCCCAGGCCCACCGTGAGCGGGCTCTTCTTCGCGATCTCCGAGGTGACGTCGGCGACCGCCGCATCGAGATCGGCGGCCGCGACGGCGCGGGTGACGAGACCGATCGCGGAGGCCTCGTCGCCGCTCATCTTTTTGCCGAGCAGCATCATCTCGAGGAGCTTCCGCCGCGGCACCACGCGCGCGAGGACCGCCATGATCATCATGGGGAAGAGCCCAACGTTGATCTCCGGCGTGCCAAGCGTCGCTTCGCGATCGGCGATCGCGAACGTCGACGCCGCGACGAGCCCCAGCCCGCCGCCCATCGCGGGACCGTTCACGCGCGCGACGATCGGCTTCTCGGTGCGCGTCATGGCGAGGAGGAGATCGGCGTAGTCGCCCATGTGTGGCAGCGCCGGGCCGTCCGCGGCGCCGCCCGACATCTGCGCGAAGTCGCCGCCCGCGCAGAAGGCCTTGCCCTCGCCGGTGAGGATCACGCTGCGGATGTCCTCGTCGGCGTGCGCGTCCTCGAACGCGTAGAGCAGCTCGTTGACCATCTGCGGGCCGATGGCGTTGCGCCGCTCGGGGTTGTGCAGCGTGACGCGACGGACTCCGTCGCCCTCGTCGGCGACGCGGATCTTCGCGTAGAGGCGCGTGGGAGGCTTGGTCTTCGAGGACATGGCTGGCGGCAGTGTACGCGCCCGGCCTGGGCCTGGAATCCCCCTTCGCAGTGACCCCGTCACCGTCACCGAGTTCCGCCTGCTCGAGGCATCCTGGCCGAGTCGAAGGTTCCGCTCTTCGCTATCCCGACTCCCGACCGGAAGCAGGCGTCGACTTCGTAAGCGACGCGTGGACGGGATCGGTTACGCGTCGACCTCGTCGTGCCCACCCAGGAACGGATGCCCAAGGTCCTCGCCGTGCGCGAGCTCCGCACCCACGCGATGGGTCTGCCGCACCTTCGCTACCTCGTCGCCGAGACGGTCGAGGGGCTCGCCATGGGCCGTCACGGCGTGGTCCCGGGGAGGATCCCGCGCCCGGAGCGTCTCGCGCTCCACAAGATGCTCGTTTCGCAGCTGCGGGCGGCGACGAGTGACAAGCGCATGAATGCGTCTCGGTCGAGGACGGCCGCGAGCGTCGCGCCGTCGGACAATCGTTCCACGCGTAGGATGTAGTCCGTCACCGACCCGAGCGGCAGTAAGAGGATGATGTCGTTTCCGACATAGCCTCCGGAAGGCCCTTGGTAGTGGGAGCCCGTCAGCTCCTGAAACGGAAGACCCGATGGCGCCACTCGACATCCGACGCCGCAGCTGGACCAGATGCGCTTGGGAAACGGGTCTGGCAGCGTCTTCGCTTCTCGAAGTCTGCAGCTTCCGGGGGTGTTGATGAGGGTCCACAGGCCGTCTCGCTGATTGCCGATGGCACCGCTCCGACGCCGATACCCGCCGTTCCAAAGAACGTCCTCTGGGGGCCGCATCTCGCTAAAACCGACGAAGACTGGCGCGCTTTTTTCGCAAGTCGCGCGGTGAGGCATGAGAACGACTACGCCGTCGCGACCGGCGCCGGTGCCGCCTTCGCGGTCGGCTTGAACTGATCGAGGCCCAGGATCTGGCGCGCCTGATCGACGGTCGCGACCTTGCGCCCGCAGTCGCGGACCATGCGCGCCGCGACCTCGATGAGCTGGCCGTTCGACTGCGCGAGCTCGCCGCCCGGGAGATAGATGTTGTCCTCGAGACCCGCGCGGATGTTCCCGCCCAGGGCGAGCGCCGCGCCGATCATGCGCCAGCCGCACTTCGAGATCCCGATGACCTCCCACTCGCTGCCGGCGGGCATGATCTTGGTCTGGAGCTGGAGGCTCTCGACGAGCGGAGGGATGCCACCGAGCACGTTCAGGATGAACGAGAACTGGAGCGGCTTCTTGAGAATGCCCATGTCGAGCAGCGGCCAGATGCCGTGCGTATGGCCGGTGTCGAAGCACTCGAGCTCGGGCTTCACGCCCGCCTCGTTCATCGCGTCGAGGAGCTTGATGATCTTCGCGTAGGTATTCGGAAACACCATGTCAAAGACGAACTGTTTCCTATTCTCGGAGTACTTCGAATAGTTCATCGTGCCCATATTGAGAGCGCCGATCGCGGGACGGCTCTCCTTCAGATACGTGCACTGGTCGGAGACGTCCTCGAGGATGGTTCCTGTCGAGAAATTAAGGAGGATGGGGCACCGCTTCTCGATCTCGACCTTGATCGCGGCAAACACCTTGGGATCGAACGTGGGAGTGCCGTCCTCGTGCCGAGCATGGATATGGACGACGGCGGCGCCGGCGTCATAAGCGC
>JAYTOQ010000513.1:0-1878 GCA_043747665.1 Polyangiaceae bacterium
CGCGGCGCGCGGCGCGGCGGACCGCGCGAGCACGACTGCGGGCGGCGCTGGCGGAGCGGGCAGCGATGCCGGCCCGGAGAACGAAGGCGACGAGTCCGGCGCCGAGGCCAGGGTCGCCGGCGTCGATGCAGATGCTGACGACGACGACGACGGCGGAGGCGACGCCGGCGCTTGCGCCGTTCGCTCGCCGGACGGACGCGACGTCGTCCACGCGAACAGCGCGACCGCGACCGCGACCGCTCCGATCGCGAGCATCGTCCTTCTCTGGCTCTGGCGAGCCACGGGGCGCGGCTCGCCATGCGGGGGCGTGAGGCTCGCGGCGCGTTCCCCGGACCGCTCCTCCGCGGGCGCGAGCAGCTCGATCGCCGCGATCGCCGCACGTCCGCGCGCCCCCGCACATGGAGCGAGCGCGCCAGCAAGATCCGCAATCGCGTCAAACCTCTCGGAGGGATCCTTCGCGAGACACCTCGCCACCACCGCGTCGAGCACGGCGGGAACGTCGGCCCGCACCTCACGAAGCGCGCGCGGGGGCGACCCGGCGATACGCGCGGCGACAGCGACCGCGGAATCGCCTCCGAAAGGCCGCGTGCCCGCGACGAGCTCGAACAGCACGACGCCGAGCGACCACACATCGCTTCGCGCGTCGGCACGCGCCGACGACTCGATCTGCTCCGGAGACATGTATGCGATCGAGCCCATCACCGTGGTATCGGCGGTCGCCGTGAGCGCGACGGACGCGCCGTCGAGCGGACGCGTGAGCTTCGAGATCCCGAAGTCGAGCACCTTCACGAGGTCAGTGCCGTCGCGGCGCGAGACGATGAACAGGTTGGAGGGCTTGAGGTCGCGATGGACGATGCCGAGCGCATGCGCCTCGGCCACTGCGACACACGCCTGGAGGACGTGATCCACCGCGACCTCGACCGGCATCGGCCCGCTCTCCTCGAGACGACGCGCGAGGTCGACGCCACGCAGGTATTCCATCACGATGAACGGACGACCGTCGGCCGCGCGCCCCACGTCGAGCACGCGCGCGACGTGCTCGCTCTCCACGCGCGACGCAGCCTGCGCTTCGCGGAGGAAGCGCCCGTGGTCGGAGTCTGTCGAGCGAAGCACCTTGATGGCCACGCGCGTCCCGAGCTCCAGGTGCCGCGCGGCCACCACCACTCCCATCCCTCCGTCGCCGAGCTTTCGCTCAAGCCGGTACTTGCCGCCGAGCACGTCGCCCTCGGCGAGACCGGGCGCGAGCTCGTTCCGGCCCGCCTCGGCCGCAGCCGGCAGCGCGGCGTCGATCTCCGCGAGCGCATGCGCCACTTCGTCGGCGCCGGGGCGCTCGGCCGGGTCCTTCGCCAGCATCTGCTCGACGAGCGCCTCGAGCCCTAGCGGCGCATCGGGACGCTCTTCGCGGACCAGCGGCGCGACCTCGAGGAGCACGCGCGCGAGCAGCGCATACGTCGTCTCCGCGGCGAAGGCCGGGCGCCCGAGCAGGCACTCGTACATCACGCAGCCGAGCGAGAAGACATCGCTCGCCGGATCCGTCGCCTCGTCGCCGCGCACGCGCTCGGGCGCCATGTACCCCGGCGTCCCGACCAGGGCACCACGCGCCGTGAGCGTGTCCGCGTCGCCCGGGCGCGCAATGCCGAAGTCGAGGAGGCACGCTTCGCTCACGGTGATGCGCTCGTCAGGCGTGCCCCGGCCCGCGAGGAAGATGTTCGACGGCTTGATGTCGCGATGGATGATTCCCGCACGGTGGACCTCGGCCAGCGCGTCGGCGAGACGACGCCCGAGCACCACCACGTCGTGCAGGGACAGGCGGCCCATCGTCAAGCGCTCGGCCAGGGTGCAGCCGTCGAGCCGATCCATGACGAGATAGCGCGACCC
>JAYTOQ010000514.1:0-5208 GCA_043747665.1 Polyangiaceae bacterium
GACGTTTTCGTTTACCGAAGCAGCAGGCCGACGATGTAGCTGCATGTCGGATTGCGGCGCGCGCTTGCACCGCTTGGAGACACGATGTCCCGCCCGTCCAGCCCCTTCGCGGCCCTTGCTCTGCTCACTTTTTTCGCCGCCTCGGCGTTCGCTTGCAGCAACGGCAGCGACCAAACCGACGATGCGGCAGGTGATGAAGCGCCGATCACGAGCAACGATGCGCAGATCGTCGACTTCACGTTCTCGAGCGAAGTGATCGCTCCGAAGGGCGACGACACGCGCAAGGCGATCGTGAGTCAGCTCTTCTACACTGTCGGCGCGCTGACGTCGGAGCATCAGGCGAACGGTCAGATCGGTCGCGTGCAGACGTCGGCGATCACCGAGACGGCGCAGGGCGACAACAAGCGGATCAAGTACACGGCGCGTCTGCCGGTCGCGTGGCCCAAGGGCAAGAGCGTCCCGAAGACGTACGCCGTCGTCCTGCCGAACGACACGACGAAGCTTGCCGCGTTCAACGACAAGTACGACGGCAAGTGCGGGACGAACGAGTATGGACGCGACGTCTTCTGGCACGACTTCAACCCCATCGCGACCGGCTGTAAGGTCGACGCGGCGGACGTCGTGAAGTCGAGCGCGCGGGTCACGAAGAACAAGGCCGTCACCACCGGCAAGTACCCCGAGTACGCGAAGGTCTGGGAAGACGGCGCGCTCAACGTGGTCGCCATCTTCGGCTACTCCGACAGCGGCGGCGCATCGGATCAGGGCGAGCAGGAGTACGACGAGTTCGTGTCGCGCGCGAAGGACCTTTTTCCCGGCGCCACGTCGACGACCAACGCCACCACCGACTCGATCCACCGCGACATCACCGTCAAGGCGAAGGTGCGCATCGGCGGCGCCGATCGCGACGTGAGCATCACGTCACTCCTCATCGGCACGCTCTACACGAGCGGCGCGGACTTCGACACGCGCTACGACCCGCTCAGCGAGAAGGCCGGCCTCGTCGTCTACAACGGGCACTCCGAGCTCTCGAAGAACACCAACGCGCTCGCCGCCAAGGGCAAGGTCGCGCCGAAGCACTACCAGGTGTTCTTCTTCGACTCGTGCGACACCTACGCGTACCTCGACACCGCGCTCACCGATCGGCGCCGAGCGCTGAACGGCTCGGATGATCCGGTCGGCACCAAGTACCTCGACGTCGCCACCAACGTTCTGCCCTCGTACTTCAGCAACTACGCTGCCTCGTCGCTCACGTTCGTCAGTGCGCTCGCCAACCGCGACGTGCCGAAGACGTACAACGAGATCATGACCGCCCTCCCGTCCGATCAGGTGGTCGTCGTCTCGGGTGAGGAAGACAACACGTTCCGCCCTTGAGCTGGCCAGGCGCGCCGCGGGACCCTACGCTCCGACGGCGATGGCTGACGACGCTCCGGTGGTCCTGTTCGACGGCACGTGCAATTTCTGCGACGGCGCAGTGCACTTCGTCATCGACCACGAGCGCGGCGCGCGGCTGAGGTTCGCCTCGCTCCAGTCCGCCGAGGGCTCCGCGCTCCTCGATCGCTCGACGACGCCGGAGAATGCGAAGCGCCTCCGCGAGGGCGTAACCGGCGACGGCAATCCCGATTCGCTCGCGCTCGTCGAGGACGGTCGCGTCTACACGCACTCGACGGGAGCGCTCCGTGTCGCACGGCATCTGCGCTGGCCCTATCGCTGGCTCGCGGCGTTCTGGATCGTGCCGCGACCGATCCGCGACGCCGTCTACCGGTGGTTCGCGCGCCATCGCTACGCGTGGTTCGGAAAGACCGACGCGTGCCGAGTGCCGACGCCGGAATTTCGCGCGCGCTTCCTGTGAGCGAGCTTGCTCAGGGCGCTCAGGGCACGACGACGTGGAACGGCGCGACCGAGCGGCTCTCGCGCGCCATCCCGATGGGCCCGAACATGCGGCCCTCTCCACACGTGATGTTGAGCCAGTAGTCTCCGGGGATGAGGCTCGTCTTCGCGGCGGGCGGATGATCGCCGACCTTCACTGCACCGAGCTCGCCGTAGTTCTGCATCCAGATGTCCCATGACACGCCGTCCGCGCCCTCGCGCCCTCGCGGCTCACGTAGTGAGCCGTGTCGAGCGACTGTCAGGGGAGTGTGAAGTCTCGGGCCTCGGGCCACCGACGCCCGCCGGTTTCTTGCGGCCTGCCCATTGCAGGAGTCACGATCGCAGGCCTGCGCTAGGGAGCGCCCTGGAGAAGTCACCATGAAATTCCGCTCCATACACTTCGATGCTCCGTTCTGGGTCGCGCTCCTGGCGGGCGTGATCTTCATCGGATCCGTCAGCTTCATCGGCCTCGCTGCAGCTGCGCAGAACGCGGCCAAGAGCGACAGCGTCGTCGTGAGCGTGGGCGATACCTGATCCACGCGCGATCGGCGCGGGTTCACTGTCGAAGTAGGCCCGAGTGCGCTAGTAAGAATGCATGGCGCTGCCCATGCTGGACGACGGGAGCTACGACTTCGGCGACGCGCGGTTCGATCTGAACGATCCGGCCGACCGCGAGATCCTGCGCTTCATCCTCTCGCAGGCGCTCTACGGCGAGGCCACCGGCGTCTACTGCGGGAAATCGCTGTATTCTGCAGGCTCCCTGGAGGCGGCTCGGTTCTACGTGCGCCAGGCGAAGCAGGAGCTCGCGCATCTCGAGCTGTTTGCGGACATCTTCCGCGCGCTCGACATGAAGCCGCTGCCCGCGCACTGGGTCATCAAGCTGCTCTCGTCGCACAACAACTACTACCCGCTGAAAGTGCTCATGGAGCACGCAATCGGCGAGGGCATGGTCCTCGACATCTTCAAGGACATCCTGCTCCAGACGCTGCCCGACGAGGATCCGCGCGTCCCGCTCATCAAGAAGAAGCTGCGCGTCGTGTGCCGCGAGGAGATCGAGCACGTGGCGTGGGGCGAGAAGGAGACCAAGCGTCTCCTCGCAGAGAAGCCGTGGCTGCGCACGCCGTACTACGGCCTGATCGAGGCGCAGATGGCGGTGCTCCCGATGCTGGTGCGCGCGTTCGAGAAACGCGCGGGGAACCATCGTGTCCTCGCTCACCTGCCCGGCTTCCTCGAGCACGTGCGAGCGCGCGTTTATGCGCAGGGCAAGGAGCTCGGCATCGTGCCCGACCAGCGACCGGGCGGCGTGAAGCGCGCGTATGCGATGGGCTATGGCGTCGCGCTGTTCGTGCGGAGCCAGTTCGCGCGCAGCAAGTCCACGCTCGAGAAGACCTACATCGCCGAGCTCGGGCTCGACGGCTCGCACGACGGCGACGACAAGGCCCACGCCGTCAACGGCAACGGCTCCTCGCATCCGTCGTCGCGCAGCCGCGCCAGCGCGTAGTCGACGCTCTCGACGTTCCCCCACACGACCGGCACTTCGTCCGCCGGCCGCTCTGCGACAGCTTCGGTGACGAGGTGGCAATGGAGACCGATGCCTCGCTCGACGTAGAAGCCGTACGTGCGACACGCGCCCGGCCGATGCGCGTACACGCGGCACGCGCCTTCGGCGTGGTCGAGCATGGGGCACACGACGTGGCGGGGAAGCGTGCCTTCACGCTCGAGGAGCGCGAGCTCGGCGATGCGCGCGTCGACCGCCGCCCGCACGTCGTCCGCCAGCGCGTCGAGGCCCTCGCGAAGCATGTCCCACTCCGCGCGCACCATACGAGGGACCTCGGCGAGACGATGGCAGCAGGTGTCGCACCCGCGCCGGCACGGCCACCAGGCGCGCTCGGCGGTGGTGGCCCGAGCGCGCCGCTCGACATCGTCGTAGATCGCGAGGAGTCGCTTTCGCACGCGTCAGGTCCACATCGCGTTCGTCATTTCGCAGTGAGGACACACGCGCCGCCCTGACAGTGCGCGGCCTTGCTCATGCACGGGTCGACGAAGCAGCGCACCTTCGAACCTGCGTCGCCGAGGCACGAAGGGCTGGGATCACGTGGACCGAGCGCGCGGCAGGCACACGGGGCTTCGGCGCAGTAGCTCGAGAAGAGACGGCAGTCGTCGTCCTTGCTGCATGCGGACGCAGACATGGACGTGGGAGGCGCAGACGGGGACGCGGACGCGGGAGGAGCGGACGCGGGAGGAGCGGACGCGGGAGGAGCAGACGCGGGAGGAGCAGACGCGCCGTCGTGCGCTTCCTTCGGCGGCGTGTTGCACGCGAGCGCGAGCGCGAGAACAGAGAACAACGCGGGCGTGCGGAGGGGGGCGGCCATGGGAGGGGCGCCTGACGCTAGCATCGATGCGGCAGGATCGCGCGCGGGTGCGGCTCGCGCTCGTCAGGGCTTCGCCGCGCAGCCGCTGTTCGTGTCGCAGGCGAAGAGCTTCTTGCAATTGGCGTCGGCCGCGCACGCGTTGTCGGCCTGCGTCCCGCACGTCGCATCGTTGGCCGCGAGGCAGTTGTCGCAGCTTCCGCCCGGATGGACGCCGAGGCCGGCGCAATACTCGTTCGCACACGCTTGCGCGCAGAGGGCCGGCGCCTGGCACTGGCACTTGCCCCATTCGTTGTCGAGGAACGGGATGCCGCTCGGGACCTGGTTCTCGCAGCAGGTGAAGCACGACGTCCGGTTCGCCGATGACGAGCACGCGTTCGCGGTCACCGGGGGCGGAGGCGCTGCCGCGTCCGGTTGCGTGGTCGGTCCCGGCTTCGGCGTGCTGCCGGCTCCGGCGTCCTTGGCGGCGGACGAGCCGCCGGTCGCCGGCGTCGAGCCGCCGTCGCGCTTGTACGCGCCCGTCGGCGTCTTGTTCTCCTCCCCGGGCGCGGTGCCGCCGCTGGAGTCATCGGCCGGCAGGTCACCGGGGATGTTCGGCGTCGCGCAGGCGACGACTGAGGCGACCGTCACGGCCAGGGCGCTACCGAGGAGGAGGAGAGGGATGCGCATGACGGGCCTTCGGTCCCCTTGCTGCAGCTTTCGATCCGACCCCGTCGCAGGTGCGAATCCCGTCTGGGACGGCCGCCGCGATGTCCGGCACCCCGCCCTGACCCCGATCGAAGAGCCATCGGCCGGGCCGTTGGACCACCGTGGATCGCCGGCCTTTCTGGGGGCATCAGCGAGGATGTGCGCTGCCGAGCCCTTCGAGTCCTTCGAGTCCTTCGAGAACTTCGAGAACTTCGAGAACTTCGAGAACTTCGAGAACTTCGAGAACTTCGAGAACTTCGAGAACTTCGAGAACTTCGAGAACTTC
>JAYTOQ010000515.1:0-5136 GCA_043747665.1 Polyangiaceae bacterium
ACTAAAGACCGAGTGCGTCTACACGCGTCGCTTCGCGACCAGGGCAGAGGCGCGAGAGACGATCTTCGAATACATCGAAGTCTTCTACAACGGACGTCGTCGCCACTCGACCATCGGTTACGTCAGCCCAGTCGAGTTCGAGATGAAGTTCAATCAAGAGAAGAGTACAGAGAAGCTGGCAGCGTAAATCGACTGTCCACGGATCGGGGCAGGATCAGTCGGTGGCTGGCTTCGATGAGCTTCTGGAACATGAAGCGAGCGTTCGCAGGGGGCTGCTTCTTGCGCGAGCACACCGCGAGCCTACGTCGCGCTCGGCCGAGCGAACCTCATCGCTAGGACGGACGATCGCACCGTCGGGCCAAAAAGAACGTAAGGCGCCCCGCCGGACTGTATGCCTTCTCGGCCGGCCCCGTCCATGAGGGGCCAGCCGCGTCCCTGTACTGGCTCAACGAAGGATCCACATCATGCCCGCTGCCCGGATCGTATGGTCGCTCGGCGTCGTTTCGCTGGCGTCGCTCATGGCCCTGGCCTCGGTGGAAGGTTGTTCCGGGGGCACGAACCTGCCTCTGACCGGAGACGACGCCAGCACCATCGCGGCACCTGATGGCGAAGCGTCGACCAGCGATGGGGGGCACGGCGGCGCCGACGCGCGCGCCGACGGTGCGTCCACCGAGGCGGGATGCCAGCCGAACAACTGCGACCGCTACATCTGCAAGTGCAACGACGACACGTTCCTGGCCACCGACGGCGTCTGCGACGACGGGTCGTGCGACACGATCAAGCTTTGCGAAGCCGCATGCGCCCCCGCCAAGTACGAGTCGGTTGCCGGCGGCGGGAAGCGTTGCACGACCGAAGGTTCGACTTGCTTTGCGGCGCAGCCATCGGTGAATTGCACATGTCCACTCAGCAACACCGTGGCCTATTCGCGTTGCACGGGCGGTTTCTGCTCGGATGTCCCCCGGGACGCATGCCCGGCCTCGTGCGCCGCACAGGGCGGGTGGTTTTGCTTCGGTGACGGCGACTGCTCGCCCGTCGTATGCGGCTGCAACGACGGCAAGCATCCGGCGGCCGCCGCCAGCTGCGTGAGCAACCAATGCGAGTCTACGGACACCACGTGCACCTTTGCTTGCCGCAACAGTGGCGGTTGGACGGGAGCAGACGCCGGCGTCATCGACGCCGGCCCGCCGGGCCCCAAGCCACCCGGCGCGGCTTGCGTGCAGGGGTCGGAGTGCACGCCTTTCAACTGCGGATGCAACAATGGATCGACGTTCAAGCAGCTGAAGTCCTGCCAAAGCGGCGTGTGCGCAACCAAAGCGCAGACGTGCAGCAACGGCTGCCTCGGTAGCGGAGGTTGGAACGGACTCTGAGAGCCTGACCCGGCACGTCAGTTGCTCCACCTTGACACAGAAGGAAGGTTCGGCATTCGTCGCTCGTAAGCCAACGCAGCCCGAAACCAGTCCGCGTCAGCGTCGTCGTTCAGCCGTCCGCTTCTACTCTTTCCGAAAGGCTCCTCTCCTGATGAAGCTCGGTCTCGTCTCCTTGCTCTGCTTTGCGAGCCTTCACGCCATCGGTTGCGTCGTTTCCTCGGCCGACGAGTCCCCGGCCGGTGTGGACGAGAGCGAAGACGCTCTGACGGCCTTTCCTCAGGGCGTGTTCACGAACGCGCAGAGCATCTCGTACGGGCAGACCTTGATCGGCGTGCCCTTTGAGGCGAGTGCGCTCTACACAGCGCTCAAGTTCCAGGCGGCTGACGGCGACGCCGTCAAGGCGACCGTTGCCGCAGCCAAACGTTCTTCGCGCCTGTTTCTTGCGCGCAAGCAAGGCACTGCCTACGTGAACGTGCCGGTCCTCGCCGCAGCCGTCTCCGGCACGATGAGCAGCGCACCGCTCTCCGCTGGGGAATACTTTCTCGTCTTCCGCACCGCGCCTCGTCGGGACGCGACCTTCAGCGTGACCCTCGCGAACGTCCAGCCCGTCGCGAACGGAACCTTCGGGCAGACCGTGGGCCGCGACGCTTGCTTGCCGGGGGCAGGCACGGCCCCGGCTTGGGTCACGAAAGGCCGGTGCAACGCGCGGAACAACCACAGCCCGATCGTCTCCGCGCAGACCGGCCTCCTTGCACGAAGCGCTGATGTCTTCGCCACTGCCAATAGCTACGGGTACGAAGGGGCGCCGACGTTCGCTGCGGACGGGACGATGTTCGTCAACAAGCGCGCGATGTCGGCCATCGACCCCGACAGTCTGACGACGAAGTGGACCCGCGACGTCGGTGCCACCGGTGCCGCTTCCATCGGCCCGGACGGTACGCTCTACGCGTACGGAAGCAACATGAACGGAGCGTTCCTGGGGGTCGATCCCGCGACCGGGGCAAACCTCTGGACGACCGCCGAATACACGTACAAGCCGCAAATGACCGTTCTGCCGGATGGCAAGATCGTTTCGGTGTCCTGGGACTGTGCGTACAGGATCGACCCCGCGGTGCGTGGCAGCTACGCGCGCTATTGTTTGCCTGGCTACAGCCTCCTCCGAGCGCCGGTCGTCTCCACCACCGGGACGATGTACCTGGGGACGACGACCGTGGTCGGCGCCTTCGCCACCACGGGACCTTCCGCTTCGAGCCAGGCGCTCTGGTCCGTGCCGCTGGCCGTCGACGTCATGGCGCTCGACGAGTCGTCGCGGCGGATCTACGCGTTGCGCAGCGACGGAGGCCAGAGCTACGTGGGATCGTTCTCCGCCAGCGACGGCCAGGACCAGAGCTGGACGCCCCTCAGCCGCGCGACGCCGAACCATTCCGACATCGCGGTTGGCGACAACGGCTTCGTGTACTTCACCGATGGCGACAAGCTCTTCGGGGTCGACACCGTCAATCACACCGAGTGGCAGGCAACCATCGGCGATCCGAGCATTGCTGCCAACCGAACCGGCCAGCGAACGCCGGTCGTGGGCGGAGACGGCGCCGTGTACGTCGGCAGCACCATCGCCGGGAAGCTCCACGCGTTCGGCTTCGAGAAGACGGGCGCTCTCCGCTTCGATACGGAGCTTCCGGGCGCGCCGGAGAACACCATCGGTCACGCGTACGCGAGCATCGCGCCCTCGGGCCACCTTGCGATGTTCTTCTACGCGAGCAAGCGCATGTACCTCCTCGGCCCCTGAGGCGCCCATGCCATCCTTTCGGTCTACGACGCCGGCTGCACCGTTGGGAAGGCCCGGACGACGCCTCGTCAGCGCCCCGCAGTCCAAGCCTGCGAGGGGTCTCGTACATCGTACAATTCGCCTGGACGAGGCTGTCGCGCACGCTTACACGCGTCGGTGATGCGGTTCGCCATGCCCGTGCTCGTCCTCGTGCTCGCCGCCTGCAGCTCGACCTCGGGCGCCAGCGCCCCCGACGCCTCGCCTCCGGTCGATGACGGCGGCATCGACGCAACCGCGGCTACGGCGTGCGAGAACTTCTCCCGGGCTACCTTCGCCGTCGATGGCGCCGGACCCGACTCGCAGATCCACGCCATCGGCGCGGCCGGCGGCGACCGCGTGTTCGTCGCGTACAACCGCCCGAAGACAGGCGGCAAGACGTTCGACGTCTACCTCGCGGCCTTCGGGTGCGATGGCAAGCCGGTGTTCGATCCCGTGCGCGTGAGCGACGACAGCGACAACGACGTCGACCCATCGATCGCCGTGCAAGGCAGCGAAATCCTCGTTGCCTGGGCCGGAGACGCTGCCGGCAAGGAACCGAATCTCCACGTGCGCGTGCGCCGCTTCGATCGCCAGGGTCAGGCACGTGGCGCAGCGACGGCCTTCACCGGGCCGCGCAAGGGCATCGCAAACCTGACGAACAACATCTGGCAGGCCTCGATCGCACCCCTCGGCGGCGGCTTCGCGATCACTGGCGCGTGGGGCGTCGACGAGGCTCCAGCATTCCAGACCTTCGGCTCGCGGCTCGACGTCACCGGAGCGCCCGTGGGCGATGCGTTCGATCTCGGCTTCGATGCCGGCACCACGCAGACTTCGGTCGACGTGGCGAGCAACGGCGTCGCCGCGTGGGCCGCATGGCTCGTCGAGCCCAACACCGCCGATGGCCAGAGCGTTGCCACCGCGACCTTCGGGGCGACCGGCGCCCTCACGCGCGGACCGACCCTTGCGAACGCCAATTCGCCGAGCGTCGCGATGAACGGCACCACGTCGTGGGTTGCCGCGCAGCGCGGTGCGAAGGACGTCGTGCTGCAGCGCCTCGACGCGGCGGGCGACGCGGTCGTGCTCGCGGGCAAGGGCATGCTGCCGGCGCTCGCACTGTCGGGCGAGGGCGGCGCGTTCGCGGCCTATCGTGACGTCGCGGGGGGACGGACCATCGTGATCACCCGCATCGACGCCGCGGGTTCGCCGCTCGGCGAGACGGATCTCGCGCTCACGGACGCCGCGCCCTACCCGCTGCGTCTCGTCCGCGTGGCGGCTGACGCGTACTTCCTCGCGTTCCAGAGTGGCAAGAGCCCTGCGCTGCGAGCACAGGGCCGCTTCGTCGATCTGCGCACGAAGTGAGGCGAAGCCCGCGAGCGCTGCACCGCGCGCGCGGCGTCGGCGCGGGCGCGGCGTCGGCTGGCCGTTTGTAACGGCTGCGGCAAGCACGTGAGATGAGCGGTCGTGCGTAAGCGCGCTCAGCCTGGCCACCAGGCCCTGGATCTCGAGGCGAACGTCGGCACGGGAGCCCGCCCCGACCGGGTAGGTGCCCATCAGCTTCGTGGCGGGAACCGTGGCCGACCAGCTCGGGAAGGTCATCCCGCCACCGACTTTGGCGATCGGAGAGAAGGAAGTCGTAGCCGGGTTGGCTGTGCAAACGACCGACCCTGCGAGTCGACGAGGTACCTCTTAGACGAAATTGCGCTCGCACTGGAACCGCCGACCGTGGTGGCCGTCGAAGGGTGCACCGCCGTTCCGCTCGTGCATCGTATCGCGACGGGCTTCCTCGCTCGCATGGGCTTCAGGAAGAGCGAGATCGTGGGAGGTGAGGAAGAAGAGACCGAGGACACCGACGACGCCGTGGGACCGATTCCGCCGCTCACATGGGACCGTCTCGACCTCGATCGCGGAGTCGTCCTCATCGACCGTACGAAGACGAACGATCCGCGCCCGCTCACTCTCGATCCG
>JAYTOQ010000516.1:0-10403 GCA_043747665.1 Polyangiaceae bacterium
AGAGGATCGCCGAGCAGCGCCTTGAGCGAACCGACCGCGCGCGGATCTCCGGTTCGGCCCAGCGCATCGATGGCGGGGAACGTGCGAAAGAAGTCGCGAGCCTCGACGGCGGCGATGAGCGCATCCACGGTGTCGACGCCTCCGATCCGTCCGAGGGCCTCGATGGATCCGGCGGCGACGTTGTCGTCGGTGTGCGTCGAGAGCTTCGCGAGGAGGGGAACCGCCTGCCGCGCGCGGCGCCGGCCGAGCACCTGAACCGCGTCGCACAGCACGGCGGGGGCCGCCGAGCTCGAAGCGAGCGCCATCATGCGGTCATCGACGGCGCCACGCGAGGCCACGAGCGCGTCCACCGCGGCGGCAAGTCGGCCCTCGTGACCGCGCCGCTCGACGAGGATGTCACCGAGGCCTTCGAGAGCGGCGCCGTCGATGCTGGCGAGGGCGGCGATGACGGCGCGGCGCACGGCCCAGCTCGGATCCGTGAGCAGCTCGAGGAGCGACGCAACGCCCTCGGCGCCGGAGCGCGCGAGCGCTTCGATGCGGCCGACGCGTGCGCGGTCCTCGGGCGACAGGACGAGATTGATCGCTGCCGTGATCGTCGTTGCGCTCACGGTGCCGCCTCTTTTATCTCGACCTCCACGTCGCCGCCGTCCTCGTCGTCGAGCAGGACTTCGCGCATCTCCTCGGCGTGGTGCACGAGCTGCCGCAGCTCGGAGGCGATCTGCGATGCGCTCCGCGCATGCTGGCCCGTCGCGGAGGCGATGAGCCGTGTTCGCTGGCGCAGGTCGTCCGCGCCGCGCGCGATCTGCTCGGTGGACGCGACCTGCTCGCCGCTGGCGCGGGCTAGGGCCGACGTCGTCTCGAGCTGCTTCGTCGTTCCGGTGGCCACCGCGGCGATCTGCTGGCCCTGCTCGTCGAGGCCGCGCGCGGTCTGACGCGCGATGCGCCGGACCTCGTCGCTGCGCTGCACGAGGTTGGTGGTGGCCTTGGCCTGCTCCTGCATGGCGTTGGTCAGCTCGGCGGCCGACTTGGCGATCTGCCGCGCCGCGAGCTCGAGCTGCTTCGTTCCGCGGCTTTGCTCGCCCAGCGCCTTCGCGGTGAGCGTGGTCTGCTTGCGCACGTCGTCGATCGATCGCGCTACCTCGGCCGCGCCCTTCGCCTGCTCGGCGAGGCCGCCGACCGTGCGCTTGGTCGCGTCGGACACCTCCTGGCCGAGCGCGCCCATCGCGGTGGTCGTCTTCACCTGATCGGCAAGCGAGACGCTCGTCTGCTGCACCGCGCTCCGGGACTGTACGACTGCCTTCGCCAGCTCCGTTGCCGCTGCGGCCTGCTCTTGCGATGCGCGCGCCACCTGCTCGACACCGGCCGACGCGGTCGCGTTCGACTTCACGATGTCGCGCATCGCGCGGGCCTGTTCGACCGTGGCCTGGGTGGTCTGCTTGGCGATGGTCCGGATCTGCGAGGCGCCTTGCGCGAGCTGCTGCGAGGCGATGGTCTGTTCGGACGCCGCGGTGACGACGGTACGCGTCTGGGCAGACACCTGCGCGATGCTCTGGGCGAGCGTCTGCGTTGCCGCGACCTGTCCGCGCATCGAATGCGAGACCTCGCGCACGGTGCTGCCCAGGCCCTCGACGCCGTCGAGGATGCTGGCGAGCGCGCGTTCCGCCTCCGTGGCGAGCTCGGCACCCTCGTCCGCCATCTTGGAGCCGTCGGTGGTCGAGGTCACGGCGTCGCGAACGGTGGCCTGGAGGCCGCGGACGATCTTCGCGATCTCGGTGCTCGCTGCACCCGCGCGGTCGGAGAGCGCGCGAATCTCCTCGGCCACGACAGCGAAGCCGCGTCCGTGCTCGCCGGCGCGAGCGGCCTCGATGCTCGCGTTGAGCGAGAGGAGATTCGTGCGGTCTGCGATGAGGTTGATGGTCGCGACGATGTCGCCGATCTCCTCGGCGCGGCGGCCCATCTCCTTCATGACGGTCGACGAATCGGAAATCGACTGCCGGATCTTGCCGAAGCCGGCGATCGACTTCGCGACGGTGGCGCCGCCTTCGCGAGCCGCGGTGGTCACGCGATCGGCCTTGCCGCGTGCGTCCTCGGTGAGCTCGGCGACCTTCTTCGTCGATGCGTCGAGCTCGGCGGCTGCGGTGGCGCTGGTCGCGGCAAGCTGCGTGATGTGCTCGGCGCTCTTCGCGATCGAGACGGCAGAGCGGGCGATCTCCTCGATGGACGTCGCGGCCGACTCGATGGTGGCGGCGTTCTTCTCCGCAGCGGCGGCGACCTGCTCGACGGCGGCGGCGACGCTGTTGACGTTTGCGCCGCTCTCGCGCATCGCGCCTTCGAGCTGCCGCGCCTGATCGGCGACCACGCGGTTCGAGCGAGCCAGCTCCTCGACGGTCGCGGCGGTCTCCTCGACGCTCGTGGCGAGGTCGGCCGCGCTGGCCGCGAGCTGCGTCATCGACTTGTCTGTGTTGACGACGCTGCTCGCGAGGGACGCGATGCGTGCGCCGACCTCCTGAGCATCGCCGGCGAGGCTGGCGATGCCCCGGGCCATCTGTTCGACGGTCGCGGCCACCTCCTCGATCGACGCGGCGTTGGCTTGCCCGCGCTCGGTCATGTCGGAGACGGCGGCGTTCATTTCCGATGCGGTGGCCAGGAGCTCCTCGCTCGACGCCGCGAGGTCTTCGGCGTTGAGGCTCACGCTCTTGATGGATCGCGCCATCTCCTCGAGCGTCGCAGCCGTGCTGTCGCTCTCGTCGGCGAGCTGGGTGCCGAGGCGACGCGACACGTCGAACGACGTGGCCACCGAGATAAGCGACGCCGCATTGCCCTCCATGCCGCGCACGAGCATGCCGGTGCCGTCGCTCACCTCTCGCTGGGAGCGCGCGAGCGTCTGCGCGAACGTCGCGGTCTCGTCGATCGCTGTCACCATCGACTCGACGGTGGCGCGCACCTCTTCGGTCGAGCGGGCCTGTCCGTCGGCGAGCGCGCTCAGGCGCTCGGTGCCGGCCTCGATCGACGAGACGAGCTTGGCCTGGCGCCGCGCGCCTGCCGTCTGCCGGTCCTTCGCGCGCAATTCTTTGACGCTGCGCGGATTGCCGTTCTCCTCAGACATCGGGAAGCTCCTCTCCAATCACCTTCGCAAAATCGAGCACCATCACGGTGCGGTCGCCGAGCTGGGCGACGAACTTCACGAAACCACGGGCGCCGTCATCGACGAGGCGCGGCGGCGGCTTCAGCTGCGAGGGCGCCATGCGCACCACCTCGCGCGCGCTGTCGACGACGAGCGCCACCGTGCGATCGTGCTGCTCGCCTACGACGACGCGTGTCTCGAGCGTGCGCTCCTTGGGCTGCAGGCCGAAGCGCGCGCGCAGATCGACGACGGGGACGACGCGACCGCGGAGCTGGATGATCCCGGCCACGAACGCCGGCGCGCCGGGGACGACGGTCGCGCCCGTGTACGACTCCATCTGGAGCACGACGTCCGCGGGCAGCGCGTAAAGCGTCTCGTCCACCTTGAAGAGCACGTGGAGGATGGGCATGTCCGCCGTCGCGGCGACGGGAACGATGGTGGCGTCTCTCATGCGGCTACTCCCCGGGCGTGGCCGAGCTTGCCGGTGAGCCCGATCAGATCGAGGACCAGAGTCGCGCGCCCGTCGCCGAGATCGGTCGAGCCCGACACTCCCGTAACGACCACGAGCGGATCGACGAGCGGCCGAACCACGGTCTCCTGCTGACCGAGGACGCGCTCGATCGCGAAGGCCACCGGCTCGTCGTGACCGCGCCGCACCACGAGGGCCTGCATCGCGTCGAGGACCCCGGACTCCACGTAGGGCGCGTGCGGATTGACGAGGCCGAGCGCATGCGCGAGATCGATCACGGGGACCGTCTCGTCACGCCGCGCGATGAAGCGCGTCTCATGGCCGCCGACGCGCGGCCCGCGGACCAGGCGCTTCGGGTCGAGGTCGATGATCTCCTCGACCACGGGCACGGGAACCACGAACCGCTGGCCGCCGCAGCGGAGCATGAACGCGTCGACGATCGCGATGGTGAGCGGGACGCGCAGCACGAACGCGGTGCCGAAGCCTGGCTTGGTTTCGAGCATGAGCTCGCCGCCCAGGCCGTCGACCACGATCTTGCGCACGATGTCCATGCCGACGCCGCGACCGCTGGTGGTGTCGACCTGGTCACGCGTCGAGAGGCCGGGACGGCACATGAGCTCGAGCAGTGCGGTGTCGTCGGCCGCGTCGCGCCCTGCCTTCGCGGAGACGCGCGCGCGATCCACGCCACGCCCGTCGTCCTCGATGCGAATCTCGATCTGCCGGTTGTTGCGCGACGACGACGTCACGGTGATGGTCGCGTGCTCCGGCTTGCCGTTGCGCACGCGCTCCTCCGGCTTCTCGATCCCGTGATCGACCGCGTTGCGGAGGATGTGCACGAGCGCCGGAAAGATCCGCTCCGCGACGGTCTTGTCGAGCTCGGCACTGCCGCCCTCGAGCGAGAGGCGCACCTGCTTGCCGGTGGTACGTCCCAGGCCGCGGATCACGAGCGGCAGCCGATCGAGGACCGTCGAGATCGGGATCATCCGCACGCGCAGGATGGCCGCGCGGAGATCGCGGAGCTGGCGCGCGTTGTCGATGAGGATGGCGTCGAGGTCGCGCGTGTCGGCGCCGGCGTCGCGCAGCTTCGCGGCAGCGCGCGCGAGCCGCGAGCGCGTCACGATCAGGCCGGAGAGCTTCTCGATCGTGTCGTCGATGCGCGCCACGTCGACGCGGAGCACGCCTGGGCGCTGGACCTCGACGTGGGCTCCGTCGTCGCTCAGGAGAGTTGATTCGGCTCCGGCGGCTGCGCCGTCAGCGCTCGATGCGCCGACGGGCGGGTTCGGATCGGAGATTGGCCCGAGCGGCAGGAGACGCGCCGCGAGGATCTCCTGCACATCCGCGCGCGGGACGCCGGCGGTGTCGGTGATCGCGTCGAGCGAAGCGTCGGTGAGCAGGATCAGCGCGAAGAGGAGCCCGCCCGGAGCGGCTTCGGTCGCCGGCATCGCCATCGGGAGCACGCGGACGATCTCGCCGATGGCGGTGATCCTATCGCGCAGCGTCGTGATGGTGAGCCCGCTCTCCGCCTTCGCAGGCGACGGCGCGAAGTCGATGCGCACGCCATGGCGTCCCCCGGCCGCGCCCTGCGCGAGCTGTTCGCGCTCCGACGCGGTGAGCTTCGCGCCGACCTCCGGGTCGAGGATGGCGTCGGGCACGAGCGACTGCGGAGTGACGTCAGCCTCCATCTCGGCCTCGACGGCGTCGAGCTCGGCCAGCGTGCCGGCCGCCGCATCGAGCACCGGCTCGTCGTTGGCGACCGCGCGGACGCGCGATTCGATGGCGCGCGTGCCGGCGATCATCGCCTCGAGGGCGCGGTCGCCGAGCAAACCGCCGGCGCGATCGGCCGCGCGGAGGACGGTCTCCATGCGATGCGCGATGCCCACAATCGACTCGATGCCGACCATGGCGCTCAGGCCCTTGATGGTGTGGAGGAGCCGCATCAGCTCGCGGAGCTCGCGCGGTGACGATTTTCCCGCGCGATTCGCGGTGTCGACGGCCATGAGGCCGGCGTTGATCGCGCTGAGGTGCTCGTCTACCTCGGCGAGGTAGGCCGCGCGGAATTCGCGCAGGTCGACCTTCACGGACTAGCCCGAGCCCGGGGAGCCCGCGGCGCTCAGCAGCGACTGCACTTCGCCGAGGATCGCGGGCGGCGCGAACGGCTTCGTCATGTAGCGCGACGCGCCGGCCGCGAGGACCTTCGCGCGCGAGTCGTCCTCTGCGCGCGTCGTGACGATGAGGATGGGCAGCGTCCGCAGCTTGTCCTGGCTTCGAACGAACTCGACGACCTCGAGCCCGCCGATGTCCGGCATGTTGAGGTCGAGGACCACGATGTCGAAGGTCTTGAGCGAGAGCCGCTCGATGGCTTCGAGGCCGCTCGCCGCCTGCGTGATGGTGAGGCTGGCGTCAGGGCGCAGGCACGCTGCGATCATTTCACGCATCACCTTGCTGTCGTCGACGACGAGGACTTCGGGCACCTGAAACTTATAGACCTTCGCAAGGGATTCGGGGCGGTCTGCGTGCCGGAGATCACAGATCGAGGCGAGGACATCCGCGGCCTGCGACAGCGCGCCCCGCGCTTCGATGCATCCACGTGCGGGTGGGGCGAAAGGCGAAGGACGGTGGTATTCGTGGTCGGTAACTTATCGATGACGACCTCCGCTTCGATCGACAGGGGCCGCGTTTGGGTGCTCGAGGACAGCGCCCTCGAAGCGGAGATGGTGCGTCGCGCGCTCGCGATCCATCACGACGTCGAGATGTTCACGGACGGCTCCGTGGTGCTCGAGCGCGCAGCCGCGACGCCCGTCCCCGACGTGGTCGTCCTCGACTGGCAGCTGCCCGGAATCAGCGGCGTGGAGGTCTGTCGCGTGCTGCGGTCCGGCAACGACGCCATGACGTTGCCCATCCTCATGCTCACCTCGCACGGGCACAAGGACGCCGTGCTCGAGGCGCTCGACGCCGGCGCCAACGACTACGTTACGAAGCCGTACGACATGCCGGAGGTCATCGCGCGGGTTTCTACGCTCGTGCGAACGAGCAAGCTCCAGCGCGCGCAGCTGCGGCGCTCACGCCAGCTCGCGCTCTCCGCCGACATCGGCGCGGCGCTCACGACGGGCAAGAACCTCCTCGAGATCGCGGAGCGCTGCTGCGACGCCATCGCCACGCACCTCGACGGCGTGTCGATCGAGGTATGGACGACGCGCGGCACCGAGCTCGCGCTCTTCGCCACGCGCGAGCGACCGGGCTCGCACGTCCCCGAGGCGGTGGTCCGCGCGATCGCCGTGAGCCAGCGGGCGCTCTTGACTGACGAGGTCAAGCTGCATCCCGAGCTCCGAGGCCACGACTGCGGGCGCGCGACCGGTTTCACCGCGCTGCCACTCGTCGTCCACGGCGAGACGGTGGGTGTCCTCGCGTTCTGCACCACGCAGCCCCTCAATGATGCGCTCGCCGTGCTGGGCACCGTCGCCGACCTCCTCGCGCTCGGCATTGCGCGCGCGCGCGTCGAGGACGAGCGCCTCGTGCTGCTCGATCGCGAGCGCAACACGCGCGCCGAGGCGGAGGCCGCCAATCGCAGCAAGGACGAGTTCCTCGCGATGGTCTCGCACGAGCTGCGTACGCCGCTGAATGCCATCACGGGTTGGACCGCCATGCTGCTCGCAGGCGGCCTCGAGCCGGACCGGGCCAAGCGCGCGCTGGAGACCATCGAGAGGAGCGCGCGCTCACAGGCGCAGCTCATCGACGATCTCCTCGACATCAGCCGCATCATCTCCGGCAAGCTCCGCGTCAACGTGGGGAGCGTCGACGTGCCGTCGATCGCCGACATGGCCGTGGAGTCGGTCCGCCTCGCGGCCGACTCGAAGGGAGTCTCCCTCGAAGCGTTCGTCGATCCGGCGGCCGGTCAGCTCACGGGAGACGCCGACCGCATCCAGCAGATCATCTGGAACCTCCTCTCGAACGCCATCAAGTTCACGCCCAAGGGCGGTCACGTGTCCCTGCGGGTTACGCGCGAGGACCCTGGCATCGTCATCACCGTCGAGGACACCGGGCAGGGCATTCCTCCCGAGTTCGTGCCGCACGTCTTCGAGAGGTTCAAGCAGGTCGACGGCACGATGACCCGCTCGAAGGGCGGCCTCGGCCTCGGCCTCGCCATCGTCAAGCACCTGACCGAGCTGCACGGCGGCACCATCGAGGTGCAGAGCGACGGGGTCGGAAAGGGCGCTTCTTTCCGCGCTGTGCTCCCCGGTGCTGCCCCGCAGCGTGACTCGGGGGTCGATGCCGGGCCAACGTTCTCGGTGCCGCGCCCGACCTTCGACCGTCCTCGCGAGCTCGAAGGCGTGCGCGTGCTGGTCCTCGACGACGAGGCCGACGCACGCGAGCTCGTCAAGACGCTGCTCGAGTCTTGCAAGATGCGCGTGACCACGGCCTCGTACGCGGCGGATGCGTTCGAGGTGGTGCGCAGGCAGGACATCGACGTGGTGCTCTCCGACATCGCCATGCCGATCGAGGACGGGCTCTCGTTCATCAAGCGCGTGCGCGCGCTCTCGCGCGAGGAGGGCGGTCGCGTGCCAGCCATCGCGCTCACCGCCTACGCGCGCCTAGAGGATCGAACGCGCGCTCTGCGGGCGGGCTTCAACAGCCACGTCGCGAAGCCGGTCGAAGCGTCCGAGCTGCTCGCGGTCATCTCGAGCCTGATCGCTCGCTGAGCTGCGCCCGCCTTGCAGGTCCCAGCCACGGGTCGGGCTGCGGATCCTTCATGACGGCCGGTTCTGCCAGGGCTTCATCACCCAGCCGCCGAAGATGCTGCCGCGGTCGAGCAGGATGAGCAGACCCGCGGAGATGAGCTCCTCCACGGCGAGGCAGATCTCGTCGAGCGCCTCGCGCATCTCGGTCGCGTCGGTGGACCTCTCGCGCGCGCGGTAACGATTCCGCCAAACCAGCTCGACGCTGTCGAGCGTCTCGCGCGCGGTGCTCGAACAGCCGTCGACGAGACAGGCGTAGACCAGGCGCGCGGCATCTGTCAGCCGCAAGAGCCGCGGATGAGCCCACTGAATTTCCTGGATGCGCGAGACGCCGAGCTGATCGGTGCTCGCGGCTGCTTGCTCGGCTTCGTTTCGACGGTTCACGGGTCACCTCGTCCGCTTCGCAGCGTCCCTTCGGGTCTTGGGCTCTCTCGCTCAGCCCGTGCAACCTCCGTGCGACGCGCTTCCACAGCGCGGCCGTGGCGAGCCCTGCGCTCGCGACAGCACCAAAGCGCACGAGACTCGTGGTCGAGCTGCCGCGCCGTACCGCAGCATCGTGTCGTCGATGCACGCGGGCACGTGCGGCTCCGCGAGGAGGAGCTGCGCGAGGCCGCGATGCCAGCCGGCGTGAACGCGGCGGCGAAGTACACGCGGCCGCGCGGCCGTATCGTCGTCGAGGCTCACCGTGACGGAAACGACGTCGTCGTCTGCGTCGAAGACAGCGGCGAAGGGATCCCGGAGGAGCTCTTGCCTCAGGTCTTCGAGATGTTCGTTGAATCACGACAGACCCTCGCTCGTTCCCAAGGCGGTCTCGGTATCGGTCTTGCGATCGTCAAGAGCCTGGTGACGATGCACGGAGGCCGGATCTTCGCCCGTAGCGAGGGACCCGGCCGCGGAAGTACGCCGCGAGCGGCGGCTATCGCGTGCGCCGGTGGGCGCGCAGATGTTGACGACACCGAAGAGCAGCCCGCGGCGCCTTACCGCGTGCCGATCCGCCGTGAGAGAGGTGCAACTCGACCGTGATGATCGCGACGAGGTCCGCTGATGCCGCCGTCCTCTCGGGGGGGGGCGAGATGGGCGCGCTCATGCGCGCGAAGGACTGGAGCGCGACGCCCCTCGGACCCGTCGAGGGTTGGCCGCAGAGCCTGCGCACCGCAGTGAGCATCTTGCTCGACTCGCGGTTCGGCATGTACATCGCGTGGGGCCCTCTCTACGTCCAGATCTACAACGACGGCTACCGGCCCATCCTCGGCTCGACGAAGCATCCGAAGGCGCTCGGCAATCTCTCGTCGACGACCTTCGCCGAGAGCTGGGACATGATCGGGCCGATGTTCGACGACGTCATGCGCGGCAACGCGACGGGCTCGGACGACTGGATGCTGCCGCTCGATCGGCATGGCTACCTCGAGGAGTGCTTCTTCACATTCTCGTACAGCCCAATCCGCATCGAGGAGGGCGTGGTCGGTGGGGTGCACGTGACGGTCAAGGAGACCACGAAAGCCGTGATCGGCGCGCGTCGCTTGCGCGTGCTTCATGCACTGTCCGAGAGCTCGTACGGCAAGCGCTCTGCCGAGGAGGCGTGTCGCGCGAGCGCCTCTTCGCTCGCCGCAGCAGCGCACGCGGACGTGCCCTTCGCGCTCTTCTATCTGCTCTCGGCGGACCGCGCGACCGCAACGCTTGCCGGTTCCTTTGGCATCGGCGAAGGAACCCGCGGCGCTCCGCGCAGCCTTGCCGTGGCGGCGAGCGTCACGACCTGCAATGCGACGTCGTGGCCGCTACCGCGCGCGCTCCAGCAATCGTCCTTGGTGGTGATCGACGACGTTGCCGGCCTGGCCGGAAAGGTCGTCGGCACAGCGTGGCCCGAGGCGGTTGGCACTGCGGCTATCGTGCCGATTGCCCGTCGGCGCGAGGACCCGCCGCTCGGCTTCATCGTGGCCGGCATCAGCCCGCGGCGCGCGCTCGATCCCGACTACGAAGACTTCCTCGGGCAGATCGGGTCACACGTCGCGAGCGCGGTGGCGGATGCGTTCGCTATCGACGACGAGCGACGGCTCGTCGAGGCCGAACGCGCGCGCCT